>JAYRKO010000419.1:0-3184 GCA_041905745.1 Tagaea sp.
GCACCCGACGTCTACAGCTGGTTCTTCGTCATGTGCGTCGTGGGCTATTTCATCGGCGCGCAGACCGCCGCGCGGCTGACGATGCGCCTTGGCATCGACCGGATGCTCGTGCTTGGCTCCGCGATCTCGTTCTTCGGCGGCGCCTGCATGCTGATCGCGGCACTCTCCGGCCTCGTCGTGCCGGGAACGACGGGCGCGGCGTTCCTCGTCGTGCCGATGGCGGTCTACATGATCGGCTTCGGCATCAGCATGCCCAACGCGCAGGGCGGCGCGCTCGCCCCCTTCCCGCACATGGCGGGTTCGGCCTCGGCGCTGATGGGCTTCCAGCAGATGGCGTGGGCGGCGGGCGTAGGTATCGCGTTCGGCCACCTGCACGACGGCACGCCCGCCGTGCTCGCGGGTCTCGTCCTTGCCTGCACGCTGGCGCTGGCGACGAGCCTGTTCGCGCTCGTGCGACCGTTCGCGAGGCGCTAGGCGCCGTCAGTTCCGGTTGGGCGGCGGCATCACGTCGTCGCTGAACTTGTAGGGGGCGGGCGCCGTCCGGGCGACCGGCTGTGCAGCCGGGGCCCCGCCGCCGGACGGGAAACTGCTCAGCAGGCGCGAGAACCAGCCCTGCTCCTCGGGCGGCTCGCCGCCGGGCAGCGCGCGCACGGGCAGGCCCTTGTTCGCTTCGACCATGACGGCCTTCCACAGCCGCGCGGGCAGCGAGCCGCCGGTCGTGCGCTCCATCTCGGTCGCATCGTCGTTGCCGAACCACGCGCCGCCCACATAGTCGGCCGTGAAGCCGACGAACCACGCGTCGCGATAGTCGTTGGTCGTGCCCGTCTTGCCGCCCACCGGCCGGTCGAGGGCGGCGCCGCGCCCCGTGCCCTGGCGCACGACCGCCTGCATCAGGTCCTGCATGGTGGCGAGTGCTGCGGGCGAAATCACCTGGCCCGGCCCCGAGCCGGTGCGGCGGTAGAGCACGTTGCCGGCGGGATCGCGGATCTCGACGATCGCGTAGGGCAGCACGCCGTTGCCGCCGTTGGCGAAGGCGGCGTAGGCGCCGGTGAGTTCGAGGAGGCTCACGTCCGACGTGCCCAGCGCGATCGACAGGTTGCGCGGAATGGGCGATGCGATGCCCAACGCGCGCGCCTCGCGCACGATGGCGTCGACGCCCGCGCGCTGCGCCACGCGCACGGCCGAGGTGTTGACCGAACGCGCGAAGGCGTCGCGGATCGAGATTTCGCCGAAGACCTTGTTGTCGAAATTGCGCGGCCGCCACGTCTGGATCTGGATCGGGCCGTCGGCCACGCTCTCGTCCGGACGCAGGCCCTGCTCGGCCGCCGCGAGATAGACGAACGCCTTGAACGCCGAGCCCGGCTGGCGACGCGCGTCGACCGCGCGGTTGAACGCGCTCTTCGCGTAGTCGCGCCCACCCACCATCGCCTCGACCGCGCCGTCCGGGCGCATCAGCACGAAGGCGCCCTGCTCGACGTCGACCTTGTCGCCCTCGCGCGCGAGGATGTCTTCGAGTGCGGCTTCCGCCACGCGCTGCAAACGCGGGTTCATCGTCGTGACGACGACGAGATCCTGCGTCTGGTAGCCCACGAAACCCTGCACCTGCTCGGCGAGCCAGTCGGTGAAATAGCGGTTGCCGCGCTGTGCGACCGTGGCACCCGCCGTGGCGAGCGGCAGGCGCGCGGCCGCCTCGCGCTGGGCGGGCGTCATGAAGCCCGCCTCGACCATGTTGTCGAGCACGTCGGACGCGCGGTTGCGCGCGCGCTGGACGCTGGCCGTGGGCGCGAGGCGCGAGGGCGCCTTGAGCAGGCCCGCGATGACGGCCGCCTCGTGCGCGTTCACCTCGCGCGCCGACTTGCCGAAATAGCGCCGCGCGGCGGCCTCCACGCCGTAGGTGCCGGCCCCGAGATAGACGCGGTTCAGGTAGATCGTGAGGATCTCGTCCTTCGTGAAGACGCGCTCGAGCCGCAGCGCCAGAAGCATCTCCTGGATCTTGCGCTTGAAGCTGCGGTCGCTCGACAGGAAGACGTTCTTGGCGAGCTGCTGGGTGATCGTCGAGCCGCCCTGCACGACGCGGCCCGCGCGGAAATTGGCGAAGGCCGCGCGCGCCAGCCCCTGCGGGTCGACGCCCATGTGGGTGTAGAAGCGCCTGTCCTCAGTCGCGAGCACGGCCATCGGCAGCCAGGGCGGCATCTCGTCGAGCTTGACGAGCCCGCCATAGAGATCGCCGTAGGTCGCGACCGTCTCGCCGCCGCCGTCGACGAACGTCAGGCTCGGCCGGCGGTCGAAGCGGTTGATCGCGTCGATGGGCGGCAGCGTCATCCAGAACGCCGCGAGCACCAGCGCGCCCGCGATACCCGCCCAGATGCCGGCCAGCAGGCCCCACTTGAAGAGGAAGCCCGCCGCCTTGCGCGCGAAGCCGGACGAGCGGCGTTTGGGCCGGTCGGACTTCGCCTTCTTCTCGCGGGGCGGGGATTTGGAAACGCGGGCGCGCGCTTCGGGGTCGGCGCGCAGGGAATCGTCCTGCTCGCCTTCCCCTTCGCTTTCGCGGCCCAGCCGCGGCTCGCGCCGCGCGGGCGTGGATCGACCCCGAATCGCCATCGCAACGCGCGAGTCTACACGCGATTGCGGCAAGCGTACGGCGGCACCGGGGCTGCTTTGCGGATCAGCCCCTTAGCCGCCGCCTGCGCTAGACGCGCTTGCCCGACGCCGGATCGAAGACGTGCAGCAAGCCGGCCTTGGGCTTGAGCGCGATCTTCGCACCCGGCTTGAAGTCGTGGCGGTCGGTGAAGACGGCCGTGACTTCCACGCCCGCGACGTCGGCGAGCACCATCGTTTCCGCACCCGTCGGCTCGATGACCTTGACCGTGGCGGGCATGCCCTGCCCGTCGGCGACGAGGTCGAGATGCTCCGGCCGGATGCCCACGCGAACGGCGGCACCCGCCGCCGCCTTCGTCGCGGCCGCGAGCTTGAGCCCGCCCGGCAGTTCGACCGTGCCGGCCGAGACGACCTTGCCGTCGAGGAAGTTCATCGCCGGCGAGCCGATGAAGCCCGCCACGAAGATGTTGGCCGGATTGTCGTAGAGCTCGAGCGGCGAGCCCACCTGCTCGACGATGCCGTCGTGCATGACGACGATGCGGTCGGCCATCGTCATCGCCTCGATCTGGTCGTGCGTGACGTAGAC
>JAYRKO010000420.1:0-3156 GCA_041905745.1 Tagaea sp.
ATCCCTCGCCGAAGTCGTGCAGCTCTTCGCGCGCGATGCCTATCTTGCAGCAAGTTTCCGCTACGCCGCCGGCGACCGGCGCGAAATCGACCGGCGCGCGACGGCGGCAGCGGCCGCCGGCATACGGATCGTCGCCACGAACGACGTGCTGGCCCATGCCGCCGAGCGACGCATCCTTGCCGATGTGCTGGCCTGTATTCGCGAAGGCTGCACGATCGACGACGCCGGCTACCGGCTCGGCGCGAATGCCGAACGGCACCTGAAGCCGCCCGCCGAAATGGCGCGTCTGTTCCGGCATTGGCCCGATGCCGTGGCCGCGACGATCGACATCGTCGAGAGCTGCCGCTTCTCGCTCGACGAACTGCGCTACGACTATCCCGACCTGCCCGATGCGGCACCGGGCAGCGCGCAGGAAACGCTTGCGCACCTTGCCCGCGAAGGTGCCGCCCGACGCTATCCCAACGGCGTGCCCGACAAGGTGCAGAAGCAGATCGCGTACGAACTCGCGATCATCGCGGAGATGGGCTACGCCCCGTATTTCCTGACCGTGCAGGACATCGTCGCGTTCGCGCGCTCGAAGGGCATTCTCTGTCAGGGGCGCGGATCGGCCGCGAACTCGACCATCTGCTACTGCATCGGCGTTACCGAAGTCGATCCGATGCGCTGCGACCTGCTGTTCGAGCGCTTCGTTTCCTCCGCGCGCAACGAACCGCCCGACATCGACGTGGATTTCGAACACGAACGGCGCGAGGAAGTCTTCCGGTACGTCTACGAACGATACGGGCGCGAGCGCGCGGGACTCGCCGCGACCGTGATCTCGTTCCGCACGCGGCTGGCCCTGCGCGAAGTGGGAAAGGTCCTCGGCCTCGGCGCCGACGTCACGTCGACGCTTGCCGGGACCGCCTGGGGCCGGGAGACGGGCGGCATCGAAGACGCGCATGTTCGGGCCGCCGGGCTCGATACGCAGATGCCGCGCCTGCGCATGGCGCTCGATCTGGCGCGCGCGATCGACGGGTTTCCGCGCCATCTGTCGCAGCATGTCGGCGGCTTCGTCATCGCGCGCGGGCGGCTCGACGAACTTTGCCCCGTCGTCGACGCCGCAATGGATGCGCGCACGATGGTCGAGTGGGACAAGGACGATCTCGACGCGCTCGGCATCCTGAAGATCGATCTCCTCGCGCTGGGCATGCTGACTTGCATCCGCAAGGCCTTCGCATTGATCGAAGGCGCGGGCGGACCGAAATTCGGTCTCGACAGCGTCCCGAAGGAAGATCCCGCCGTCTACGAGATGCTTTCGCGCGCCGACGCGATCGGCGTTTTTCAGGTCGAGAGCCGCGCCCAGATGAGCATGCTGCCGCGCCTGCGGCCGAAGATTTTCTACGATCTTGTCATCGAAGTCGCGATCGTGCGCCCCGGCCCGATCCAGGGCGACATGGTGCATCCCTATCTGCGCCGGCGGAACGGCGAAGAGCCCGTCGAGTATCCGTCGAAGGATCTCGAAGCGGTGCTCGGCAAAACGCTGGGCGTGCCGCTGTTCCAGGAACAGGCAATGAAGATCGCCATCGTCGCCGCGGGTTTCGCGCCGGCCGAAGCCGATGCGCTGCGCCGCGCAATGGCGACGTTCAAACGCTCGGGTGAGATATGGAGGTTCCGAACGAAACTGGTCGAAGGCATGGTCGAGCGCGGCTACGCGCGCGCGTTTGCCGAACGCTGCTTCAAGCAGCTCGAGGGGTTCGGGACCTACGGATTTCCGGAAAGTCACGCCGCTTCGTTTGCGCTGCTGGTCTACGTCTCGGCTTGGCTGAAACGCCACCATCCCGCCGCCTTCGCCGCGGCACTGCTCAATAGCCAGCCGATGGGGTTCTATGCGCCCGCCCAGATCGTACGCGATGCGCGCGAACACGGCGTGCACGTCGAACCGCCCTGCGCGAACGCGAGCATGTGGGACAGTACGCTTCCAGATGTGCGCACGGTGCGTCTGGGATTGCGGCAGATCGAGGGCCTGTCGCACGAAGCGGCCGACGCGCTCGTCGCATGCCGCCCTGCGGACGGCTACGCGGGGCCTGCCGACCTCGCGCGGCGGGCGCGGATCGGCCGGCGCGATCTCGACGCGCTCGCGCGGGCCGATGCCTTCGCCGCGTGCGGGGTCGAGCGGCGCCCTGCCCTATGGCAGGCCGGGCTGCAGGCGCCCGAAGCGCTGCCGCTGTTCGCGAACCTGCCGTCCGCCGACCGGCGCATCGAACTACCGGCGATGTCGCTGGGCGAAGCCGTTGCGGAAGACTACGCGCATCTGCGCATGTCGCTTCGCGCGCATCCGATGGCACTGCTGCGCCGGCATTTCGGGCCCGCCCGGATACGCCCTTGTGCCGAGCTGGCCGATATCGCCGACCGCGCGCGCGTGCAGCTCGCCGGAATCGTCCTGCTGCGCCAGCGCCCGGGCACGGCGAAAGGCACGATCTTCGTCACGATCGAGGACGAAGGCGGCGTGGCGAATCTCATCGTCTGGCCGAAGGTTTTCGAAACCTATCGCCCCATCGTTATGGGCGCGCGGCTGCTGCAGGTCGACGGCCAGGTGCAGCGGCAGGGCGCGGTCGTCCATGTCGTCGTGCGACGGTTGTTCGACCGCTCGACGCTCCTCGCCGCGCTCGTCGCCGATCGCGCGCCCGACGATCCGGGCCCGCTACGCAGCCACTACCCGTCGCGCGACTTCCACTGATCAGTCGACGATGAAAAGCGTGGCGCCCGTCGCCGTGCGCGAGCGGTGCGGTTCCGCGCCGTCCGCGACCTGATAGCTGGTGCCGGGAACGAGACGGAACTTCCGACCGTCCGCGAGCTCGGTCTCCATCTCGCCCGAAAGGACGAGCAGCACGTGCCCTTTCGAGCACCAATGATCCGCAACGTAGCCGGGCGAATACTCGACCATCCGAACGCGGATCTCGCCGAATTGGCGCGTGCGCCAAGTTGCGAAACCGACATCGCCTGCATGTCGCGTGGGTTCGACGGACGACCAGTCGACCGTCGCAAAGGGGATGTCGCGCATCTGCATGCACGCGAACCTAGCAGGTCGAGTCGTCCTTGGGCGACTCGGGAACGGTATGAGACGGTGCCTGTGGATAGTCCGAATCGACTTGGTGACTCATGGTCTTGCGTACGATT
>JAYRKO010000421.1:0-3143 GCA_041905745.1 Tagaea sp.
TCGACACGCGCCCGGCGGTCAGTGCCTACAGCGAAGACAGCGGCCTTGCGGCGGCGCCCGAGATGGGCGAGGCGGCGGAAAACGAGCCCGAAATCGTCGACGACCGCGAGATCGAGCCCGAGGCGACAGCTGCCGAGGTGCCGCGCGCGGAGTAATCCCGCGCGCGTTCCATGTCGTTGAAATCGCAGGCGGCATCCCCATCTTGAGGGGAGCCGCATCGGGGTACGGGAGCGGTTGCGGCGCGCGCGCGCGTCTGCCACACTCCGGCCCGACTTCGACCTTAAGACCCAAACGGAGCGCTTTTTGCTCAGAGCGGCGATGGGTCCGGTCAATGGATTACGGGAGTACTTCACGATGGGTATGACGAGCATCTGGCACTGGCTGATCCTTCTCGTGGTCGTGCTGCTGCTTTTCGGCGCGGGCAAGATTCCGAAGCTGATGGGCGACATGGCTTCCGGCATCAAGGCCTTCAAGAAAGGCATGAAGGACGACGAGGAGACACCCGCCCAGTCCGCCGGCGCGCCGCAGGTCACCGCTACGCCGGGCGTCCACGAGACGACCGCGGAAAAGCCGAAGGTCTGATCCGGGCGCGCGAAACGCGCGGGGCGCGCCATGCTTGATCTCAGTTGGGGCGAGATCGTTCTGATCGGAGCGGTCGCCGTCATCTTCATCGGTCCGAAGGAGCTGCCGGGCGCGTTGCGCACGATGGGCAAGTTCATGGGCAAGGCGCGCACGATGGCGCGCGAGTTCCAGAACAACGTGGACGACATGATCCGCGAGGCCGAGCTCCAGGAGATCCAGAAGAAGGTCCAGTCGGCGACCAACCTGGCGAGCGGCGGCATAACCGGCGCAATCCAGAACGCGATCGACCCGAAGGGCGAGATCCAGAAGGCGATTTCGGCGCCCGAAGCGCTTGCGGCACCGGTCGAGACGGCAAGCGCGCCGACACCGGCACCGACGGTGGAGGCGCCGCCCGCGGCATCGGTTGCGGCCGCCGCGGAGACGCCGGCGGCAACCGTTCCCCCGAAGACCACCTGACGTAAAGCGAAGCGCGTGGCCGAGGAAATCGACGACAAGAAAATGCCGCTGCTCGACCATCTGGTCGAGCTTCGCCAGCGGCTGCTCTATTCGATCCTCGCTTTTTTCGCGTGCTTCATCTTCGCCTACTATTTCCACGCGGAAATCTTCAATTTCCTCGTGTCGCCGCTCCAGCACGTGTTCGACGGCCAGTCCGGCCGGCGCATGATCTTCACCGCGCCGACCGAGGCGTTCTTCACCTACATCAAGGTCGCATTCTTCGCGGGCGTCTTCATGGCGTTCCCGATCATCGCGTCGCAGATGTGGATGTTCGTGGCGCCCGGCCTCTACAAGCACGAGAAGGGCGCATTCCTGCCGTTCCTCGTGGCGACGCCGGTCATGTTCGCGTTCGGCGCGGCGCTGCTCTACTACGTCGTCCTCCCGGTCGCCTTGCGCTTCTTCGCGAGCTTCGAAGTGCCGGCCGGCGAGGGGGCTCTGCCGATCCAGCTCGAGGCGAAGATGAGCGAGTATCTCTCGCTCGTCATGACGCTGATCCTGGCCTTCGGCATCAGCTTCGAACTGCCGGTGCTGCTGCTGCTCCTCGTGCGTGTGGGCATCATCTCGGCCAAGTCGCTGGCCGAAAAGCGCCGCTACGCGGTCGTCGCGGTCGTCGCGTTCGCCGGCCTCGTCACGCCGCCCGACGTGCTGAGCCAGCTGTCGCTCGCGATCCCGATGTACATCCTCTACGAAGCCTCGATCTGGATCGGCCATGCGATCGAGCGCGGCCAGGCAAAGCGCGAAGCCGAGGATGAGGCCGCATCGGCCGACGAGGCGCCTGCTGCAGCGGCCCCCGCACAGGCCGCGGCCGCTGCACCAGCGGAACCGGCGCCCGCGTCGACGCCCGAGACGGATTTCAATCAGTCTCGCTAAGAATCTGAAACGGATCGGTTTTCGGCGATCTGTGGACGCCCGACTCGCGCGAGCCTTATAACGATTCGGCGCTCCGGGGAAATCGAGTCGCAAACGTCCGTCAAGCCCCCCGGTCCGGCGCACGGATCCGGATGTTCGGCAAGCCGATCGACCTCGCCAAGTCACGCATCCTCGTCGTCAACGACGACGGCATCGCATCGCCCGGCATCGCGCTGCTCGAGCGCATCGCGCGCCGCTTCGGCGCGGAAGTCACCGTCGTCGCGCCCGAGAGCGAGCAAAGCGCCGTCAGCCACTCGCTGACGATCCGCCGCCCGTTGCGGGTCCACTGCCTGAAGGCGAACCGCTACACGGTCGATGGCACGCCCACCGACTGCGTGATGCTCGCCATCCAGGAGATCATGCGGGCGGCACCGCCGACGCTGTGCCTCTCGGGCATCAATCGCGGCGGCAATCTCGCCGACGACGTCACGTATTCGGGCACGATCGCGGCCGCGATGGAGGCGACGATCCTCGGTGTGCCGGCGATCGCGCTGTCGCAGATCGTCACGCCGCCCCATCCGGCCAAATGGGCGACGGCCGAGCGCCATGTGCCGACCGTCATCAAACGTCTCGCTCGGACGGGCTGGCCGCGCGACGTGCTGATGAACGTGAATTTCCCCGACGTGACCAACGCGCGCGTGCGCGGAATGGTACGCGCGACGCAAGGCCGCTACAAGATCGGCGACGACATCGTGCGCAACACCGATCCGCGCGGGCAGACCTACTACTGGATCGGTGCCGTGACGCGCGGGCACGACGAACGCCGCGGCACCGACATCTGGGCAACCGACCGCGGCTACATTTCGGTGACGCCGCTCCATCTCGATCTCACCCATCGCGCGACGCTGAAGGCGCTCGCGCGCCACCTGCCGGAGGCCGCGTGAGCACCCCCAACCACCGCATCCGGCTCGTCATGGATCTGCGCGCGGCGGGTGTCGCCGACACCTGCGTGCTTTCCGCGATCGAGCGCGTGCCGCGCGAGGCGTTCGTGCCGCCGACCTTCCGCGACCGCGCCTACGAAGATGCGGCGCTGCCCATCGGCCATGCGCAGACGCTGTCGCGCCCCTCGGTCGTGGGGCTGATGACGCAGGCGCTGGAAGCCGGCCCGCGCATGAAGGTCCTCGAGATCGGCACGGGCTCCGGTTACCAGACGAGCG
>JAYRKO010000422.1:0-3123 GCA_041905745.1 Tagaea sp.
CCCAGCCGCGCACGATCGTCGCGGTGACGGGGACGAGCGGCAAGACCTCGGTCGCAAGCTTCACCCGCCAGATCTGGGCGCTTGCCGGCCGCAAGGCCGCGAGCCTCGGCACGCTGGGCCTGATCGCACCGCACGTGGAACGCTACGGCGCGCTGACGACGGCCGATCCGGTCGAACTGCATGCCGATCTCGCGAGCCTCGCGCGCGCGGGCGTCGACCATGTGGCGATGGAAGCGTCGAGCCACGGGCTCGACCAGTGCCGGCTCGACGGCGTGACGCTGACGGCGGCGGCCTACACGAACCTGTCGCGCGACCATCTCGACTACCACCCGACGATGGAGGCGTATTTCGCCGCCAAGCGCCGGCTGTTCGACACGCTGCTGCCGCAGGGTGCGGTCGCCGTGCTCAACGCCGACGCGCCGGAATTCGCCGCGCTGAACGAAGCCTGCCTTGCCCGCCGCCAGCGCGTCATTTCCTACGGCCGCGACGGCGCCGACCTGAAGCTCGTCGCCGCCACGCCGGTGCCGCAGGGGCTCGACGTCGAGATCCTCGCCTTCGGACTGACGTTCCGCGCGCGCCTGAAGCTTGCCGGTGCGTTCCAGGCAGCGAACGTGCTGGCTGCCGCCGGCCTTGCGATCGGCTCGGGCCTTTCGCCGCACGCCGCACTCTCGCAGATCGGCGCGCTCGAAACCGTGCCGGGGCGCCTCGAACTTGCGGGCACCAAGGAAAACGGCGCGTCGGTCTATGTCGATTACGCGCACAAGCCCGGCGCGCTCGAAACGGTGCTGAAGGCGATCCGTCCGCACGTCGCAGGCAGGCTGTGGGTCGTGTTCGGCTGCGGCGGCGACCGCGACGTGGGCAAGCGCCCGATCATGGGCCGCATCGCGCACGAACTGGCCGACCGCGTCATCGTCACCGACGACAATCCGCGTTCGGAAGATCCCGCGTCGATCCGCAAGGCGATCCTCGAAGCGGCCCCCGGCGCGCACGAGATCTCGCCGCGCGAGGATGCGATCCGCGCGGGCGTGGAAGGACTGCTTTCGGGCGACGTGCTGGTGGTCGCCGGCAAGGGCCACGAGCGCGGGCAGATCGTGGGCGCCAACGTGTTGCCCTTCGACGACCGCGAGCAGGTACGGGCCGCACTCGCCGGAGGTGGCGCATGACCGCCGCCCTCTGGACCGCATCGGACGCGCAGGCCGCCACGCGCGGCAGGCTTGCGGGGCCCGCCGACTGGCGGGCGACGGGCATTTCCATCGACACGCGCACGCTCGAACCCGGCGACCTGTTCGTGGCGCTGAAGGGCGATGCGGCCGACGGCCACACGTTCCTGCCCGCCGCGTTCGAGAAGGGTGCCGCCGCTGCGCTCGTTTCCGAACCCGCCGCAGGCAAACCCTGTCTCATCGTGTCCGACACGCTTGCCGGCGTGGCGGACCTCGGTCGCGCGGCCCGCGCGCGCGCCGACGTGCGCGCGCTTGCCGTCACCGGGTCGGTCGGCAAGACCAGCACCAAGGAAGCCATCGCCCACGCGCTTGCCGAACAGGGCGCCACGCATGCGGCGCGCGCGTCCTTCAACAACCATATCGGCGTGCCCGTCACGCTCGCGCGCATGCCGCGCGAGACGGTCTACGGCGTATTCGAGGTCGGCATGAACCATGCGGGCGAGATCGCGCCGCTGGCCGCCATGATCCGGCCCGAAGTGGCGCTGGTGACGACCGTCGAGGCCGTCCACACCGAGAATTTCGCCGACGGTATTGCGGGCGTTGCCGCCGCCAAGGCCGAAGTGTTCGCGCCCGGCCCCTTCGCGCACGGCAATCCCGGCACGGCCGTTCTGCCGGCCGACAACGATTTCTGCGATTTCCTCGCCGAACGCGCGAAGAAGGCCGGCTGGGGCCGCGTCGTGCGCTTCGGCACGACGGCCGACGCCGACGTGCGCCTCCTCGACTGGTCGGGCGACGCCACGAAGGGCCGCGCCAAGGTTTCGCTCAAGGGCCGCACGCTCGACTTCGAGATCGGCGCGCCGGGCCGCCACTGGGCGCTCAACCTCACGGGCGCGCTTGCCGCCATCGACGCGCTGGGTGCCGATGCCGCGCGCGCGGCCGCCTCGTTCGCCACCGTCGCGGCGCCCAAGGGCCGCGGCCAGCGCCACGTGCTGCCGGTCGGCAAGGGCACGTTCCTCCTCATCGACGACAGCTACAACGCCTCGCCGCCCTCGATGCGCGCGGCCTTCGCCGTGCTGGCGGCGGCCCCGGCCGAACGGCGAATCGCGGTGCTGGGCGACATGCTGGAACTCGGCCCCAAGGCGGGCGAACTGCACGAAGGCCTTGCGGAATCGCTTGGGGCGAATCGGATCGACCGCGTCTATTGCTGCGGCCCCAACATGCGCCGGCTTTTCGAGCGCCTGCCCGTGGCGATGCGCGGCGCGCACGCGACGGATTCGGCCGCACTCGAACCGGTCGTGCTCGGCGCGGTGCGCGCGGGCGACGCGATCGTCGTCAAGGGATCGCTGGGCAGCAAGATGGGCCGCATCGTCGACGCGCTCAAGACACCCGGCGCGGCCGGAAGGCAGGACTGAAGATGCTCTACAACCTCCTCGTCCCCTTCGCCGACGCCTTCGCGCCCTTCAACGTGTTCCGCTATCTCACGTTCCGCTCGGGCGGCGCGGTGATGACGGCGCTCCTCATCTCGTTCCTGTTCGGCGAGGCGATCATCGGCTGGCTCAAGTCCAAGCAGCCCGAACCGCCGATCCGCGCCGACACGCCCGAGCGCCACGCGCTCACCAAGAAGGGCACGCCCACGATGGGCGGCGTGCTGATCCTGCTGTCGCTGGGCATCTCGACGCTGCTGTGGGCGGACCTGCGCAACGGCTACGTCTGGGCCGTGCTGACGGTTACGCTGGGCTTCGGCGCGATCGGCTTCTACGACGACTACCTGAAGCTCACGAAGAAGAACTCGAAGGGACTGTCCGGGCGCGGCAAGCTCTTCTTCCAGTTCCTCATCTCGCTCGCCGCGACGTCGTGGATCGTGTTCCTGACGCGCGAACCGCTGTCCACGCAGCTCGCCATTCCCTTCTTCAAGGACCTGCTGGTCGATCTGGGCTGGTTCTTCTTCCCCTTCGCGATCTTC
>JAYRKO010000423.1:0-3103 GCA_041905745.1 Tagaea sp.
CCGCGCGCATCTACCGCGAGCCGAGGAACCGGTTCGTCGCCTCGTTCGTCGGTTCGCCGGCCATGAACTTCGTCGACGGGACGCTCGCCGCGGAGGCGGGTGCACCCGTCTTCGAGGGCGGCGGGCTGCGCCTGCCGATGGCGGGCTATGCCTTTGCCGGCGCGCCGGCTTCCGGTCCCGTTACATTGGGCATCCGGCCGGAACACATTGCCGTCGGCAGCGGGCCGGCCGCGTTCGAAGCGGCAGTCGAGATCGTCGAGCCGATGGGGGCGGACAGTCTCGTGTGGTGCCGCACGCCGGGCGGGGCGCCGTTCTCCGTCCGCCTGTCGGGCGAGCGGGCCGCGAAGCCCGGCGACCGGCTGCCCGTCGCATTCCCCGTCGCCAACGTCTCGCTGTTCGCCAAGGCGGACGGCGCCCGCCTGTAACCAACTCCGAAGGACGCGTATTCCCGTGAAAGCCATCGACAGACTTTCCATCCAGCTCTACTCGGCCCGCTTCTACCGCACGCTGGAGGACCAGTTCGACATGCTGGCCGGTCTCGGCTACCGGCTGGTGGAGCCGTATGGCGGCCTGTTCAACGACGTGCCGCTGCTCGAACGGCTGCTGGCCAAGCACGGCATGAAGGCGCCGAGCGCGCATGTGGGCCTCGACCGGTTGCGCGCGGATGCGCGCGCCGCGGCCGGCATCTGCAAGCGGCTGGGCATCGAGACGGTGTTCGCACCCGCTCCGCCGCAGGGCGAGCGCGAGGGCGACGAGCAGCACTGGCGGCGCATCGGCAAGGAGCTGAAGGCGATCGGCGAGGTTTTGGCGGGCGAGGGGCTGCGCTTCGGCTGGCACAATCACAATTGGGAATTCGGCAAGACCGCGAAGGGCACGACTTTCCTCGAAGCGATGTTCGAGGAAGCGCCGGCCCTGCTGTGGCAGGCCGACATCGCGTGGGTCGTGCGCGGCGGCGCGGACCCGCTGGCCGAACTCGCCAAGCGCGCCGACCGGGTCGTGGCCTGCCACGTCAAGGATATCGCCCCGGCCGGCCAGTGCGTGGACGAGGATGGTTGGGCCGATCCGGGGCAGGGCACGCTCGACTGGAAGGCGTTGCGCGCGGCCATCGCCAAGACGAAGATCGATCTCTTCGTCGTCGAGCACGACAAGCCCAACGATGCCGAGCGGTTCGCGCGCCGGGCGCGCGAATTCGTCGCTTCCTGGAACTGAAGGGACGCGTCATGAGCGATATCGGCGTCGGCATCGTCGGCTGCGGCAACATCTCGACGATCTACATGCTCAACATGCCCAAGTTCGCGGGCCTGAAACTCGTCGCCTGCGCCGACGCGCGGCCTGAGGCCGCGCAGGCGCAGGCCGCGAAGTTCGGGATCGAGGCGCTGTCGATGGATGCGCTGTTCGCGCGCAAGGACATCGGCATCGTCGTCAATCTCACCACGCCCAACGCGCATTTCGAGGTGAGCCGGGCGGCGATCGCCGCGGGCAAGCACGTATTCGGCGAAAAGCCGATCTGCGTGGAAGCCGCGCATGCGCGCACGCTCGTCGAAGAGGCGGCGAAGCGCGGCGTCAAGATCGGCTGCGCGCCGGACACGTTCCTGGGGGCCGGCGGCCGTCTCGCGCGCGAGATCGTGGATTCCGGAAAGATCGGACGCATCCTGTCGGGCTCGTGCTTCCTGATGTCCCACGGCATGGAGCACTGGCACCCGGACCCGGAATTCTTCTTCAAGCCGGGCGGCGGGCCCATTCTCGACATGGCGCCCTATTATCTCAGCGCCATCGTCAACCTGCTGGGTCCGGTGGCGCGGGTGCGTTCGCGCGCGTCGATCGGCTTTGCCGAGCGCGTCGTCACTTCGCAGGGGCCGCGCAACGGACACCGCATCAAGGTCGAGACGCCGACGAGCGTCATGGCGCTGCTCGAATTCGCCTCGGGCGCCGACATCATGTTCACGATGAGCTGGGACGTGTGGAAGCACGGCCACCCGCCCATCGAGCTCTATGGTACGGAAGGTTCGCTGCGCGTGCCCGATCCCAACTTCTTCGGCGGCACGGTCGAATACACCGAGCGCGGCGGTGACTGGATCGTCGTCGATTCCGCCGACAAGCCGTTCGGCAAGCCCAACTGGCGCTCGCCCAACTGGGCGGCCAACATGCCCGACCGGGCGAACTACCGGTGCCTCGGCATCGCCGAACTTGCGAGTGCGGCGAGCAAGGGGACGCCGCATCGCGCATCGGGCGCGCTGGCAAGCCACGTGCTGGACGCCATGCACGCGATCCTCGAAGCCGGACGTACGGGCGCCACGGTCGATGTCGTCTCGCGCATCGAACGGCCGGCGACGCTGGCCGATGCCGACGCCGCCGCGCTCTGGCGCGGCAACTGAACGGGAGGGAAGGGATATGCCCGCAACGATGAAGGGTCCGGCCATCTTCCTCGCGCAGTTTGCCGGCGACGCCGCGCCGTTCAACTCGTTCGATGCGATCACGCGTTGGGCGGGTTCGCTCGGATACAAGGGCGTGCAGGTGCCGTCCTGGGACGGACGCCTGTTCGATCTCGAAAAGGCCGCTTCTTCGAAGACCTACTGCGACGAGATCGCCGGCATCGCCGCGAAGAACGGCGTGGCTATCACCGAATTGTCGACGCACCTGCAGGGCCAACTCGTCGCGGTCAACCCGGCCTACGACGAGCTGTTCGACAATTTCGCCCCGGCCGCCGTGCGCGGAAAGCCGGCGGCCCGGCGCGAATGGGCTGAAAAGCAGGTCCGCCTCGCGGCCAAGGCCTCGAAGCATCTGGGCCTCACGTCGCATGTCGGCTTCCCGGGCGCGCTGGCCTGGCCCTATCTCTATCCGTGGCCGCAGCGCCCGGCCGGCCTCATCGAAGAGGCGTTCGCCGAACTGGGCCGCCGCTGGAAGCCGCTGCTCGACGCCTTCGACGAGGTCGGCTGCGACGTCGGCTTCGAGATCCATCCGGGCGAGGACGTGTTCGACGGCATCACCTACGAGATGTTCCTCGCGCAGACCGGCAACCATCCGCGCTGCAAGATCAACTACGATCCGTCGCACTTCCTGCTGCAGCAGCTCGACTATCTCGAATTCATCGACATCTACGCCG
>JAYRKO010000424.1:0-3103 GCA_041905745.1 Tagaea sp.
GCGAGTGCCAGTCGAAAAGCCCCGTGAAGACGCTGCTGCGCTTCGACGTGTCGCGCCAGGGCGACGAGATTTCCGCGTGGGTCGAGGCGCGTTCGTTCCTGCACCATCAGGTGCGCAACATGATGGGGTCGCTCAAGCTGGTGGGCGACGGGCGCTGGACCCCGCAGGACATCGCCGACGCGCTCGCCGCGCGCAACCGCCGCGCCGCCGGCCCGACCGCCCCGCCCGACGGGCTCTATCTGGTGCGCGTGGATTATCCGGCCTAGACGCGCGCGATCACCGCGACGGGCCCGCCGCCGTCGGGGCCCTGATGTTCCGCCCCGCCCGAAACGAACAGCCGCGTGTCGCCGATGGCGCCGGCCAGCACGCCGCCGACGAGCGCGCGGGCATGGCGCGTGGCGTTGATGTCGCTGTCGTCGCGCATGATGTGGCGCGCGCCGCGGATCGTGGGCCCGTGCGGCGGTTCGGCCTTGGCGAGCACGGCGGCGATGCGCGCGCGCGCACCCTCGTCGAGCTGGCCTTGCCCGGCGATGCCCAGGTCGGCGAGGGCACCCCACAAGGCGGGCGCGTCGATCCCGTCGCGCATGACGCGGTGCGCGATGGCGAGATCGCCCGACCAGCTTGGCGAATTGCCCAGCACCATGATCTCGTTGCGCATCAGCTCGACGCCCGCCGACGTGCTCGCCACACCCGAACGGAGCTTCCAGTCCGCGCACACGGCCGCATCGCTCGCCGCGGCGGCGTCGATCTCGCCCAACGCCACGGCCACGCCCAGCGCCGAAGCGCCGCGCGAATAGGCCATCGACTCGTACGTGTCCGTGCACACGACATCGCGCCCGGCCGACCGTTCGGCCGTCAGCAGCGGGCATTTGACCTGCACGTAATGGACGTCCGTCGCCGATCCGATGCCGGCCTGCGCCATCGCCGCGCGCACGGCCCCGGCCGTCGCGTCGATCTGCGCGCGCCGGCCGATCTCTTCGGGGGCGAATTCGCGCGTGAAGCCCGTGCCGACGGCAAGGCGCGGCGCGCCCGAAGGGGCGGCCGTATCGGGCGCGGCGGCGAAGACGAGCATGTGCGGGCTCAACCCTCCTTCGGTGCCGCCCGACATGACGAGCGCCACGCGCGCGCCGATTTCGGCAACCGGCAGGCCCGTCGCTTCGGCCAGCGCCAATTTCATCGCGAGCGTGGCGTAGCCGCGCGTGAAGTCGTTCACGCAGCCGTTGCCTTCGGTCTTGCCGAGGATGGCGCGGATGCCGGCGGGATCGAGGCGACCGGCGGCGATTGCGGCCTTCAGCGCCGACATGTCCGCCGGATCGCGCATCGGCAGACGTTCGACGATGGCGCGCATGGAGGTCTCCCTAGAGGCCGTGCAGTCTGTCCGCGATCCGGGCGACGAGCTGGCCGACGGCCAGATCGACCGCGACGAGGAAGAGCGCCTGGACCGGGGAAGCCCCCAGCACGACCCGTGCCACGCGGAAATGGATGGCGATGGCGGTCGCCACCGCGAAGACGCCCACCACGAAGGCGATCGTGCCCGGCACGGCGTCGCTTGCCCCCATCAGCGCCACGGGCAGGTAGAGCGCGATCTGCGGCAGGGTCGACCAGTTGTACGCCGCGACATAGTCGAACCACGCCTCGCGCCGGCCCATCCGTTCGCAGATCAGGTAGGAAACGTTGGGAAACGCCGTCAGGCCGACGACGTAGCCGATCACCTCGATCGCGAGATCGGCGGCGGACGCGGGCTCGAACTCCATCTCGGCGAAGCGCTGGAGCGTCATCCACGCATAGGCCGGTGCCGCCAGCAGGGCAGGCACGACGAAGGAGAGGATCCAGCCCGCCCGGCTTGCCGAGCCGATCTGCGCCGTGCCGGCGCGATCGCCCCTCAGGATGCGCGCGAGGCCCCGCAGCGGGACGACGACGAGGCCGGACAGGCCCATCGGGTGCCGGTCAGGCCCACTGCGCGGCGGGCGCCGCGAAGAAGGCGCCCAGCATGCGCGCGTAGATGTCGGCCAGCGCCGTAAGGTCGGCGACCGCCACGCGCTCGTCGGTCTTGTGCATCGTGCGCCCGACGAGGCCGAACTCGATCGTCTTGCAATGGCGCGAGATGAAGCGCGCGTCGGACGTGCCGCCCGTCGTCGACAGGGCCGGGCGCCGGCCCAGCGTCTTCTCGACCGCGTCGGACACGAGGTCGGAAAGCGCGCCGGGATGCGTGATGAAGGATTCGCCCGACACGCGGCTTTTGATCTCGATCTTGCCGCCCAGCGCCTCGGCCCGCGCGGCGATCCAGTCGAGCAGCGAGCGCGAGGTGTGCATGTCGTTGAAGCGGATATTGAGGCGGGCGGTCGCTTCGGCGGGGATCAGGTTTTCGGTCGGGTTGCCGACGTCGACCGTCGTCACCTGCAGCGAGGACGGCTGGAAATGCGCGTTGCCCGCGTCGAGCGGCTTGGACGCCAGATCGTCGAGCAGCCGGACCAGCCGGTGGATCGGATTGTCGGCGAGGTGCGGGTAGGCGACGTGGCCCTGCACGCCCTTGGCGACGAGCGTGGCGTTGACCGAGCCGCGCCGGCCGATCTTCGCCATGTCGCCCAGCGTCGTCTCGTTCGTCGGTTCGCCCACGACGCAAACGTCCGGCTTCTCGCCGCGCTTTGCCATCCAGTCGAGCACCTTGACCGTGCCGTTGATCGCGGGGCCTTCCTCGTCGCCGGTGATGAGCAGCGAGATCGACCCGGGCAGTTCGCCGCCCGCAGCCTTGGTCCGCGCGGCGGCCGCAACGAAGGCCGCGATGGCGCCCTTCATGTCGACGGCCCCGCGGCCGTAGAGGAAGCCGTCGTGGATTTCGGCGGCAAAGGGATCGACCGTCCAGCCCTGCAGGTGGCCGGTCGGCACGACGTCGGTGTGGCCGGCGAAGCAGAAATGCGGGCCCTTCGTGCCGATGCGCGCGTAGAGATTGTCGATGTCGGGCGTGTCGGCGTCGGAGAATTTCAGCCGGTGGCAGGCGAAGCCGAGCCCTTCGAGCCGGCGCTGCAGCGAGCCGAGCGCGCCGTCGTCGGCGGGCGTCACCGACTTGCAGCGGATCAGCTCGCGCGCGAACTCGACGGGATCG
>JAYRKO010000425.1:0-3097 GCA_041905745.1 Tagaea sp.
AACGTCGAGATCGGCCGCGACGTCGAGGTCGACGGCGTGGAACTGAAGGAAGCGATCCGGCGCGGCACCGCGCGCGCGACGAAGGAATACCCGCTGCGCTCGTCGGTCGTGCATCCGCTGACGCGCAGGAACGAGCACACCTCCTCGGGCATCCGCGTGCCGGTCATCAACGTCGATTTCGTCGACGTGCCGCGCACCCTGCGCATCGAGATGATCCCGAAGGGCTCGGGTTCGGAAAACGGCTCGTTCCTCAGGATGCTGATCCCGGCCGACGGCATCGACGGCATCAAGACCTTCGTCGTCGACCGCGTGATGGAAGCGGGCGGCAAGGTGTGCCCGCCGACCATCGTGGGCGTGGGCATCGGCGGCACGTCGGACCTGTGCATGCATCTGGCGAAGGTCGCCGCGACGCGCGCGCTCGGCAGTGCCTGTTCCGATCCCGAGGGCGCCAAGCTCGAACGCCAGCTGTCGGACGTCGTCAATTCGCTGGGCATCGGCCCGCAGGGGCTGGGCGGCGACGGCACGGCCTTCGCCGTGCATGTCGAGACGGCGGCCACGCACATCACGATGAATCCCGTCGCGATCAACATCCAGTGCCATTCGGCGCGCCGCGCATCGGCGACGTTCACGCCCTCGGGCGTCGAGATCGGGTTCTGACATGGCCCATCACGTCTTCAACATGCCCGTAAGCGACGCGGACGCGCGCAAGCTGCGTACGGGCGACACGGTGACATTCTCCGGTTCGCTGTTCGGCATCCGCGACGCCACGCAGATCCACATGTTCGACCGCGGCCGCAAGGCGCGTTTCGACATGCGCGGGCACGCGGTCATCCACACCGCACCCAACGTGCGCAAGGTGCCGGCGTCGAACGAATGCCCGGTCGGCTACCAGCCGGTCTGCGTGGGCACGACCACGTCCGACCGCATGGAGCGCTTCACGCGGCCGCTGATGGCCGAATACGGCGTGCGCTTCGTCATCGGCAAGGGCGGGCTTCGCGAAGCCTCCGCCGCCGCGTTCCGCGAACTGGGCGGCGCCTATCTCGCCATCATCGGCGGCACGGCGGCGCTGGAGACGACGTGGATCGAGCGCATCCTCGACGTCGATCTCGACGACCTCAACCCCGAAAGCCTGTGGCACTTCCAGGTGCGCGATTTCGGGCCGCTGCTCGTCGCGATGGACAGCCATGGCGGCTCGATCTACGAGCGCGTGCGCGAGACAGCGGCGGGCAAGCGCGCGGCGGCGCTGGCCGCCCTCGGGGTCAAGGCATGAACCGGATCGAGACCGACATCCTGATCCTGGGCGCGGGCGGGGCGGGGCTCTTCGCGGCGTTGCACGCGCACAAGGCGAACCCGGCGCTCAAGATCACGATTGCGGTCAAGGGGCTGCTCGGCAAGTGCGGCTGCACGCGCATGGTGCAGGGCGGCTACAACGTGGCGCTGGCCGCGGGCGACAGCGCCGAGCGGCACTTCATGGACACGATCGAGGGCGGCAAGTGGCTCAACGATCAGGATCTCGCCTGGACGCTGGTCACGCAGGCGCAGGTGCGCATCCGCGAACTCGAGAACGATCTGGGCTGCTTTTTCGACCGCAACCCCGACGGCACCGTCCACCAGAAGGCGTTCGCGGGCCAGACTTTCGACCGCACGGTCCACAAGGGCGACCTGACCGGCATCGAGATCGTCAACCGGCTGGCCGAGCAGGTGTGGGCGCGCGGCATCGGGCGGCTCGAGGAGCATCGCGCGGTCGAGCTGATCCGCGAGCGCGACGGCACGGCGCTCGCCGGCGTGCTGATGGTCGACATGCGCACCGGCGAATTCGTCTTCGTGCGCGCCAAGGCCGTGCTGCTGGCGACCGGCGGCGGGCCGACGATGTATCGCTACCACACGCCCTCGGGCGACAAGTCGTGCGACGGCATGGCGATGGCGCTGCGCGCGGGCCTCGCCTTGCGCGACATGGAGATGGTGCAGTTCCACCCGACCGGCCTGCTCGCCGGACCCGACACGCGCATGACCGGCACGGTGCTGGAAGAAGGCCTGCGTGGGGCGGGCGGCTGGCTGCTCGACCGCGACGGCAACCGCTTCATGGCCGAGTACGACGCGAAGGCCGAACGCGCGACGCGCGACGTCGTCAGCCGCGCGATCTTCGACGTCGTGCGCAAGGGGCGCGGCACGAAGCTGGGCGGCGTATGGCTGCAGATGAACCATCTGGGCCCCGAGACGGTGCGCAAATCCTTCAAGGGCATGGTCGAGCGCTGTGCCGATTGCGGCTTCGACCTTGCCGGCGGCCGGGTCGAGGTGGTGCCGACCGCGCATTACATGATGGGCGGCGTGCCGTTTGCCGGCGACTGCCGGACGGCGCTGCACGGCCTGTTCGCGGCGGGCGAGGATACCGGCGGCGTGCACGGCGCCAACCGGTTGGGCGGCAACGGCGTGGCGAATTCGACCGTCTTCGGCGGCATCGCGGGCGGCCACATGGCGCGCTGGGTCGCGGCGGAAGGCTATCTGCGCGTGCCCGACGAGGATGCGATCCGCGCGGCCACGGCCCGCGCGCTGGCGCCCTTCGCGCGCAAGCCCGCCGATCTCGAATCGATCCGCGAACGCCTTTCCGACGCGATGTGGGAAGACGTGGGCATCGTGCGCGACGCCGAGGGGCTTGCGCGCGCGGGCGCCGTGCTCGACGCGCTCGACGCCGAACTCGACGCGGCCGGTGTGGCCGAGACGACGCGTGCCTTCAATCTCACCTGGCACGACTGGCTCAATCTCAAGAACCTCGTCGCGGTCTCGAAGGCGATCCGCGCTTCGGCCGTGGCGCGTACCGACAGCCGCGGCGCCCATTTCCGCGCCGACAATCCCGAAACCGGCGATCTCGCCACGTCGCGTTACACGCTGGTGCGCGCGGGTGCGGACGGTCCGGTCGTGACGACCGAGCCGGTCGCCTTCACGCGCGTGCGGCCGGGCCAAAGCCTGCTGGATACCGCCGCCGAATAGAGGGCAGCCAAGTGAAAGTCGCCGACAAGCTCGCCACGACGCTGAAGAACCGGGGTGCATCCTTCGCCTTCGGCATCCCGGGCAACGACGTGCTGGAAATCGTGCGCGC
>JAYRKO010000426.1:0-3086 GCA_041905745.1 Tagaea sp.
GCATGCAGGCGATGTGCTTCGCCGTCGGCCGATGCATGGCGCAGATAGGCTTCGATCTCGCCGCGCGCACCGCGTGCGTCGCCGGTCTGCGCCAGCGCGAAGGCGCGCGCGCGCAGGGCATCCTTATCGACAGATGCAAATTCATGAGGCCGGGGGGTGCCCTGAATCGACAAATCGGCGAATCCGTTTGATTCCTCTTACACACTCTAAAAGAGTGCATGAATATCGTATATTTCTTATAATGGTACTACTATAGAAATCTATATCTACATCACACATTTAAAAATTGCACAATTTATGCACAGCATCCAGGAGGCATGCACGTGCGTTTTTTTGGTACAAATACAGGTGATGAATTCCGAGTCGCCCGAAAAGCCCGATGCGCCCGAGCGCTATCTCAGCCTGCTGAAAAGCGTGCTCCTCAACGAGATCTATCTCGAAAACGAGGTGCGATTCCTCTACGTGTTCGCCGCGATGGCGAGCGGCGGCGGCTTCGACGACCGCACCTTCCGCGACATCGCGGCTTTGAAGCCGGATTGGGTCGCCGCCGTGCGCGAAGCGCGCAAGGAAGGCCGCATCTGGTGGCGCGTCAACATCGCCGATGCGCAAGGCCGCACGAACCCCATGGATTTCCGCAACGTGTGCGAATTCTCGCACTCGATGATCGGACGCAAGCGCATGGACAACATCGAGGCGTGTCTCGATGTCGTTCGGCGCGAGGCGATCCCGGGCGACGTCGCGGAAACCGGCGTCTGGCGGGGCGGCGCGTCGATCTTCATGAAGGGGTATCTCGACGCCTACGGCATGACCGACCGGAACGTGTGGGCCGCCGACAGCTTCGAAGGGCTTCCCCCGCCGACCGCCGAGCAGGACAAGGGGCACGATTTCAGCGCAACGAAGGTGCCGATCCTCGCCGTCAGTCTCGAAGAGGTCATGGAGAACTTCCGCCGTTACGGGCTGCTCGACGGGCGCGTGAAATTCCTGAAGGGCTGGTTCAAGGACACGCTGCCGGCTGCGCCCATCGGCAAGCTGTCGCTGCTGCGCCTCGACGGCGATCTCTATGAGTCGACGATGGACGCGCTGCACGCGCTCTACGACAAGGTGGTTCCGGGCGGCTTCGTGATCGTCGACGACTACGGCGACTTCGAGCCCTGCCGGCGCGCCATCGACGAATTCCGCACGACCCGGGGCATCGTCGCCCCCATCGAGAGGATCGACTGGACCGGCGTGTGGTGGCGAAAGTCGCGCGCGTAGCTTATGCGGCACTATTTAAAAGCATCGCCCGCACGGCGAGAGCCAGCCGGCGGCGACGACGGTCCTAGTGAACCCCCTCGGCCGTCGTCAGCGGGCTGACCGTCATCCGGTCCACTTCGTACCAGGACTTCATCCGCGTCCAGTCCCAGGGCACATCCGCGGGATCGAGGACGAGTTCGCATTTCCGGCAGTCGATCGCGTACGCGACTTCGTTCTCCCGGATTTCGGGCGGAATGTTCGATTTCGGCAGGGCATCGGCCGAAGCCATCTCCGTAAGAGCGAACGTCAGCAATGTCGGCGCCTCGACCCGGAAGATCTTGCGCCATTGCCGGCTGTATCGGGCCCCGAGGAAATGCTGGTGCGTCGACAGCCCGAGGGCCGCGCCGTCGCTTGCGACATCCCAGGCTTGCCCGTCGATCCGGCCGACTTCGGCGACGGCCGGCAGCGCGATGGCGATATCGAGCGGTGCGCCGGCCCTGGCATGCAGCAGGTTCGGGAGATTCTCGTAGAAGCCGAAGTCCGGCTTTTGCTTCAGCGCAACCCGCTCGACGGGCGCGCCGGCGCGCTGTCGTTCCTGCGCCTCCTCGAAGGACAGCAGGCGTCCGTCCGCCCGGAAGGCCACGCCGAGATACGGATCGAGGAATATCCCGCGCGGGCCGACGGCGACGGTCAGCGCGCTATGCCCGCTGGTCGAGGGATCGATGAAATCGTGCTGCCGGCTCGCGAGGTTCTCGGACTGCAACAGGAAGGCCAGCATGGCGGCCGCGGAGTTGCACTTCCCGCTGCGCAGGAAAAGCTCGATCGATCCGCGCGGGACGCGCACGAACTCCGGCAGGTGACGGTGCGACAGAAACGGGATGACGCGATGGATCCAAGACTCGCCCCCGGCCGTCCAGTGATCGGCGGACCAGCGCGCAAGGGCTGCCGCCTTCCCTTCGTCGTTCAGCCCGCCGGCGCTCGCCTCGACCACCACATCGCGCGCCACCCGGCCGCCGGCGACTTCCATGACCAGGCGCGGCACGGCGGCCAGAATTGCCAGCCCCGCAAACAGCGCGACCGCTCTCGTGACGTTCTTCACTTCCGGCTCCCGATGTCCGATTCGCGGGACATCCTAGGGAGCGCAATCGATCGCGGATACGTCCTATGATGGTATTATGTATGCAGCGCACATGGCCGCCGAAATCTTCGTGCGGCGGCCACCGTCTTCAATAAATTCCGTCGCCGCCTTCGCTGCTCGGCACGACGATGCCGTTGGCGGGGCCGGTGAATTGGCCCGCACCGTCCAGCACCTGCGCGTCGCGGTTGGCCTCGGTGCCCGGCTTGAAGGCTTCGAGGATCGTGTCGCGTTCGCCCGCGCGCGCGGCCTGTCCGGTCTGCGCGTTGATGCGCACGAGCCGGATGCCCGGCGGCGTGCGGAACGGCACGACGGGCGTGCCCGCCAGCACGTCGGCCGCCACGTCGCGGAAGATGGGCACGGCGACCGACGAGCCCGTCTCGTTGGGCCCCAGCGTGCGCGGCGCATCGAAGCCCACCCACACGCCGATCGCGAGATCGGGCGAGAAGCCCATGAACCACGCGTCGAAGGAATCGTTCGTCGTGCCGGTCTTGCCGGCGAGCGGGCGGTTGAGTTCGCGCAGCCGGCGCGCGGTGCCGCGTTCGACCACGCCCTGCAGCATCGACACCATCTGATAGGCCGACAGCGGATCGATCGCCTGCGCGCGCGTGTCGGGCAGTTCGGGCGCCGGCATGTCGGGCAGCCACACTTCGCTGCGGCACGTCTCGCAGGTGCGCGCGTCGTGGCGGAACACGGTCTTGCCGTCGCGGTCCTGCAC
>JAYRKO010000427.1:0-3084 GCA_041905745.1 Tagaea sp.
GACAAGGCGCGCCAATACGCCGGGGTGGAACGCGCCGACTTCGGCGCCTATATCCGCTCGATCGGCTTCAAGCTCGACTGACCGCGCCGTCCCTGCTATCTGGCCCCGCAATGACCGATACGCTCGCCCCGTCCACGATCGCGTTCGACTACGCCGCCCTTGCCGCAGCACCGCTGCGGCGCGAACCGTTCCCCTACGCGGTCGTGCCGCATTTCGTTCCCGAAGGCGAGGTGGCGCGCATCGACCGCGACTGGCCGGAGATCGGCAAGCCCGGCGCTTTCCCGGTTTCCTCGGTCGGGCTCAAGCCGGCCTCGCGCGCACTGGTCGACACACTCGAAGGCGAGGCCTTCCGCAAGGCGGTCGAGGCGAAGCTGGAGATCGACCTGTCCGGCCTGCCGACGATGATCACGTTTCGCGACCGCTGCCGCGCGCGCGACGGACAGATCCACACCGATTCCAAGACCAAGGTCGTGACGGTCCTGTTCTACCTCAACCGCCGGACCGGCGGCTGGCAGGACGACGGCGGCAAGCTGCGCATCCTGCGCGGTCCCGAAAGCCTCGAGAACTACGTCGAGGAAATCCCGCCCGTCGACGGCACGATGTTGATGTTCCGCTGCACGCGCAACGCCTGGCACGGCCATCATTCGTACGAAGGGCCGCGCCACGTCCTCCAGCTGAACTGGATGGTCGACGTCGCGACGAAGGAGCGCGAGGAAGGCCGGCACAAGCTGTCGGCGTTCCTGAAGAAGCTCAATCCATTCGGCTGAACGACGGTCGAATACCCTACGATTGTATAGATTTCCGGCAGCATGATCCGGCGTGTATAAGCTGGGCCATGCAGACGGAAACGGAATCGCCGGTTCGCTTCGACATCAACGCGCTCTTTTCGACGCCGCTGATCCGGGAGCCGTTCGAACACGTCGTCGTCCCGCGTTTCGTGGGCCAATCATCGCTCGAATGGATCTCGAACAACTGGCCCGACCTCGGTCGTTCCGGCGGCGTGCCGCTCGAGCAGATCGCCCGGAACCACCCCATCCGTGCGCTCGTCGAGCAGTTCGAGTCCGACGAGTTCCGCGAAGCGGTCGAGATCAAATTCCAGATCGACCTGGGCTACCGACGCACGGCGTTCTGCCTGTCCGACCGGTGCCGCGGCCCCTGGCCCATTCATGTGAACCCGCCGCCGGCCGTCCTTTCGGTGCTGTTCTATCCCAACCTGCCGAGCGACGACGGCGAGGGAGACGTTGCCGGAGTCCGCTTCACGCGCACGCAGGATTCGATCGACGATTTCGTGACGGAAGTTCCGCCGCTGGGCGGTGCGCTTGCGATTTTCCGCTGCCGACCCAACGCATGGCACGGGCGCGCGGCGCATTTCGGCCGGCGCCTGCAGCTCGAGATGAGCTGGCGCGCGGACTAGTGCTTGATGTCGCCGGGGCCCAATAACTCCGGCTTGGTGATCGGCTTGGGCGCCGCCTCGACCGACGGGATTTCGCGGAATTCGACGTCCTCCGGCCCCGCCCCCAGTTCCTTGAGCTTGCGCGCGGCCGGAAACACGCGCGATTCGAGCGAGCCGATCGAACGGTTGTACGAATCGACCGCCTTCTTGAGCCCGTCGCCCACATTGGCGAGGTGGCCGGCCATGTCGGTCATGCGCTTGAACAGCTCGCGCCCCTGATCGGAAATCGCGCGCGCGTTCTCGGCGAGCCTCTCCTGCCGCCAGCCGCGCTCGACCGCCCACAGGAGCGAGACGAGCGTCGTGGGCGTGGCGATCAGCACGCGGTCGTTGGCGGCATCGTCGAGGAGTGAGGCGTCGGCCTGCACCGCTGCCGAGAAGAACGATTCGCCCGGCACGAACATGACGACGAATTCGGGTGCGTCGGAGAACTGGTCCCAGTAGGCCTTCTGCGACAGCCGGCGGAAATGCTCGCGCACCTGGCGCGCATGATCGGCGAGATGGCGCTGGCGGGCATCCTCGTCGCCCGCCTCGACCGCCGCGAGGAAGGCGAGCGTGGGCGCCTTCGCGTCGACGACGACGACGCGGCCCGCCGGCATGCGAACGACCAGATCGGGGCGCAGCTTCGTTTCGCCCTCGGCCTGCGCCTGCTCGACGAAATCGCAGTATTCCTGCATGCCCGCCAGCTCGACCGTGCGGCGCAGCGTACGTTCGCCCCAGCGTCCCTTGACGTGCGGCGTCTTCAGCGCGTGGACGAGGGCGCGCGTCTCGCGTCCCAGATCGGCGATCTGGCGCACGAATGCGCCGTCCTTCTCGGCGCGCTCCTTGCCCATGTCCTCGACGCGCTTGTCGAACTTCGACAGCGTTTCGGTGAGCGGCGCCACCAGCCCGCGGATCGCGGCTTCGCGGATTTCCTGCTCTTCCTTCTGGCGCTGGCGCTCGGCCGCAAGCGCGTCGGCCGTCAACGCCTTGAAATGGTCGGTGAGTTGGGCGCGCGCTTCGGTCAGCAGCTTGAGCTTTTCGGCTCCCTGCGTGCGCTCGGCGTCGAGTTCGGCCGCGATGCGCGCATTGTCGGCGCGCAGCGAGGAGAAATCGCCCTGCACGCGCGCCAGTTCCTCGGCGAGCGGCGCCAGCCGCTTCAGTTCGCCCTCGGCCGTGCCCAACGCGCGCGTCGCCGCATCGAGACGCTGGCGCAGATCGGCTTCGACGGATGCCGCGGCGGCGAGCTTTTCCTTGAGGATCTGGGCGGCCGCGTCGTTCCCGCCCTCGGGCGCGCGGCGCAGGAAGACGGCGAGCGCCGCACCGAGGGCGACGGCGGCGAGCGCAACCAAGGGAAGAAGGAAATCCATGGTCCGACGCTACACCGCCGGGGCGATTCGCGGCTAGGGGCCGACCGCCCGGCGCGCGCGCAGGGCCGCCACGAGCGTGCCGTCGTCGAGATAGTCGAGTTCGCCGCCCACCGGCACGCCATGGGCAAGGCGGGTGACCTGCACGGGCGAATCGCGCAGGCGGTCGGCGATGTAGTGCGCCGTCGTCTGACCTTCGACCGTGGCGTTGAGCGCCAGCACGACCTCGCGCACCGCGCCCGATGCGCAGCGCTCCACGAGCGAGGCGACGTTCAGGTCCTGCGGCCC
>JAYRKO010000428.1:0-3076 GCA_041905745.1 Tagaea sp.
GATCGCCTCGGCCGCGTCCTGCGCTTGCGCCAACGTGTCGGCGACCACGAGCGCCACGGGCTGGCCGACGGCCTCGATCCGATCCGAAGCGAGGACCGGCCAGTCGGCCGCGACGAGATTGTCGACGAGCGGATTGACTGCCGCGGAACCCAGCCCGGCGACATCCGCACCCGTCAGAACGAGCCGTACGCCCGGCATCGCCCGCGCGATGTCGGCCTCGACGCGCGCAAGACGCGCCGGCGCATCGATCGCGCGCACGAAAACAAGATGAAGGCAATCCGCCGGTTTCAGGTCGGATACGAAGCGCCCCGCGCCGCGCAGCAACCGGTCGTCCTCCACGCGCAGCCGGGCCTCGCCCAGCGGGCGCGGCGGCGGTTCGGTTTCGCGCGACGGACGCAGCAGCATCGACGGTCGGAACTCCTGTTCGCCGCAAGTGTCCTGCCGGCCGGTTTGAGAAACTAGACGGATTTTTCTGATTGATTGATAATTTAAAATTATGAATGTCGAGATCCGCCATCTGCGCGCCTTCCTCGCCGTGGCCGAAACCGGTGTCTTCCGGCGCGCGGCGGAGCGCATGCGCGTGAGCCAGCCGGCCCTTTCCGCACAGATCCGCGAGCTGGAGCGCGCGATCGGCGTCGGGCTGTTCGACCGCACGACGCGCCGCGTCGAACTGACGGCGGCAGGCGCGGAATTCCTGCCGCAGGC
This sequence comes from Tagaea sp., assembly GCA_041905745.1. Classification (GTDB taxonomy): domain Bacteria; phylum Pseudomonadota; class Alphaproteobacteria; order CACIAM-22H2; family CACIAM-22H2; genus Tagaea. The sequence continues at coordinate 706 of JAYRKO010000428.1, forward strand.
GCGCAAGCTTCTGGGCGATCTCGAGGGTGCGCTCAAAGGCCTCACCGATCTTGCCACGCACCGCCGCGGCCATGTCGCTGTCGCCTGTGCGCCACTGCTGGCGAGCGTCATGCTGCCCCGGCTGATCGCGGCGTTCGTCGCGGCGTATCCCGGCATCCGCGTTTCGCTCATCGACGCGCGCACCGACCAGATCGTCGACAAGGTGCGCGCGGGCGAGGCCGATCTCGGCATCGGCACCTTCGCCGAGACCGAAGCCGGGATCGTGCGCACGCGGCTTTTCGGCGACGCGCTTGTGCTGTTCGCACCCGTCGGCGCGACCGCGCAGCGCAAGTCCGCGACGTGGGCCGAGATCGCGGACGAGCCGCTCGTGGCGCTGACGCGCGAAAGCGGCCTGCGCGCGCTGGTCGAGATGGGGTTCGGCACGCTGGGCCGGCCGGCGCGTCCGGCCTACGAGGTGGCGCAGGTGACGACGGCGGTGGCGCTCGTCGAAGCGGGTCTCGGTGTTGCGGTCTTGCCGGCGATCGCGCAGGCGATCGCGCGCGACAGGCGCGTGGCCGTGCGCCCGCTCGTCCAGCCGCGCGTGGCCCGCGACATCAGCCTCATCCACGCTGCCGGCCGCAGCCCGACCCCCGCCGCCCAGGCCTTCGCGATCCTAGCGCGCGCGAATGCCGCGGCCGTGCCGGGCATGCCGAAAACCGCGGGCTGATAGCCCGCGCCGCACTTCGAATTCGTTGGAGAATTCCGCCGGGACCGGATGGTGGGCGCTGCAGGGATTGAACCTGCGACCCCTACCATGTCAAGGTAGTGCTCTCCCGCTGAGCTAAGCGCCCATCCGGTCCGGGAAGGCGCGGAATATACCGATCCGTCCCCGTTTGGCAAGCCCACCTCGCAGAATAATTCCCTGATGACCGCTTCGCTTGCCGTCCGTGCCGATCCTGCCCTTCCCTACAGGATCGACGAGCCGACCGCCCGGCGCATTCCGCTCGTGTTTTCCTCGCCCCATTCGGGCTGCGACTACCCGGCTGCGTTCGTCGCCGGCGCCCGGCTCGACCCGGTGACGCTGCGCCGTTCGGAAGACGCCTTCGTCGACGAACTGTTCGACTGCGCGCCCCGGCACGGGGCGCCGCTGCTGAAGGCGCTGTTCCCGCGCGCCTATGTCGACGTGAACCGCGAAGCCTGGGAACTGGACCCGGCGATGTTCGACGGGCCGCTGCCGGCCTTCGTCAACGCCGCCTCGCCGCGCGTGGGCGCGGGCCTCGGCACGCTGGCGCGCATCGTCGCCAACGGGGCGGAAATCTACCGCGACAAGCTGCGCTTCGAGGATGCGCGCGCGCGCATCGAAGGGCTCTACATGCCCTATCACGCGGCGCTCGAAGGCCTCGTGGCGGACGCAGTGCGCGGGCACGGGCGCTGCCTGCTGATCGACTGCCATTCGATGCCGTCGGTCGGCGGACCGGCGGACCGCGACCCGGGTCGCGCGCGCCTCGATTTCGTGCTCGGCGACTGCTTCGGTGCCGCGTGCGCGCCGGTCGTCGTCGAAACGGCCGAGGCGAGCCTGAAGCGGATGGGCTATGCGGTCGGCCGCAACGATCCTTATGCGGGCGGCTTCATCACGCGCCATTACGGCCAGCCCGCGCGCGGGCGCCATGCGTTGCAGATCGAGATCAACCGGCAGCTCTACATGGACGAACTGAAGATCGCCCGCACGGCGGGTTTCCAGCCGCTGCGCGCGGCGATGGACAAGCTCGCCGCCGACCTCGCGCGGCTTGCTCCCACCCTTCCGGGCGCCGCGCCGTGAACGCGCGTTCGCCGATCTCGGCCGGTCTCGCGCCGCGCGACAGCACCGAGGCGGACATTCCCGCCATCCGTGCGATCTACGCCCACCATGTCGCGCACGGGCTCGCGAGCTTCGAGGAAATCCCGCCCGACGAGGCCGAACTTGCCCAGCGCCGGCGCGCGATCCTCGACAAGGGTCTGCCCTATCTCGCCGTCGATCTCGACGGGAAGCTTGCCGGCTACGCCTATGCGGGACCGTTCCGCCCGCGTTCGGCCTACCGGTTCTCGGTCGAGGATTCGATCTACGTGGCGCCGGATCTCGCCGGGCGCGGACTCGGCCGGCTGCTGCTCGCCGCCCTCATCGACCGCGCGACGGTCTGGGGTGCACGCCAGATGGTGGCGGTCATCGGCGACAGCGCCAACGCCGCCTCGATCGGCGTCCACGCCAGCCTCGGCTTCCGCACGGTCGGCACGTTCCGTTCGATCGGTTTCAAATTCGGGCGCTGGGTCGACAGCGTGATGATGCAGCGCGAACTGGGTGCAGGCGATTCCACGCGCCCGCCGGAGGGAAGATGAGCAACGCCGAAAAACGCCT
>JAYRKO010000429.1:0-3071 GCA_041905745.1 Tagaea sp.
CAAGCAGATCGCTGCCCGCAGCCGCGGCGCCATAGGTCTTGCCGTCCGCCTGCACGCGACCGCGCAACTGTTCGAACTGGCCGAAGTCGCGCACGCGGCATGCGGCCGACGCCTTCGCGTCGAACTGGGCGATCTCGTTCAGCGGCTTCTTGGTCTTGAGATAGACCGGTCGCGGGCGCGGCGGCTCGATCGCCGGTGCCGCCTCCAGCGGCGTGCGGCCGACGGGATCGAATTTGGGCGCCAGATGGCGATCGTTCGTGCGCGCGACATCCTGCGCCACCGCACCGGATACGGCGGCGGTCAGTATTGCTAGGACGGCAAGGGCGGTTGCGGCGCGCATGGATTGATTCTACGGCGTTCGGCGGCAATCGCGCCACTCGACGCACACCCCTTGGCGCCGGTCGCCCGCCCGGCCTAGAGTCGTGCGCATGGAAGACCCGTCCGTCCGCCCCGGCCAGCGCTTCGTCAGCCACGAGCTGTATTCGTGGGTCGTCGACGAGGTACTGCACGACGGCTACAGCGTCCCGCATGCTCGGCTGCGGGCGTTCTACGACCCTGAAATCGTTCGTATTGTCGCCTGTCCGGTATTGTTGAATCCGGCTCGTTTCAAGCCCGCAGAAGCCTGAGCGACCGGGTGCAAGGACATTGACTTTGCATTTATCTTGTATTTTAATAAATTACATTTTGTATTGGTGGCAACAATGTATCCCGGCGCCTATGCAGATCCGGTCGAAGCCAGCGAGCGACGCTATCTCGTCGCCACGCTGCTCTACGACGCCTGGCTGCCGCGGGCCCTGGAAGCCCAGCTCTCGGATGCCGAACGCAAGGCGTTCTACTGGAGTGGCATCTACGGATCGACCCGCACGCGGATTTCGGAAGTGTGGGTCCGGGCGCGGCCGCGCACGCGCACGCGCACGGTCGGGCCCGAATACCGGCCTTACGTCCCTGCCCCGGACACCGAGCCGGCAACGGCCGTGGTCGTGACCGTTGCACCCGAACCCAAGCGGGCCGGCGGATTCCTCGCGGCGCTGGTCCGGTTCGATCGCCCGATCGACCCGGCCTACGTCAAGGCAATGGCGGACGCATTTCTGCTGTATGTCGGCGCGCAGATCGCGATGCGGATGCTCGAAAACCTGAAACTCGCCGCCGCTTTGGCCTAGTCGGTAGACCTATTATTTAAAGTTGATTTTCTTTCAAATTCATAATTACGTTCCGCTGTACCCCGCCGGAACGATTCCGACATCGCATGAGTTTGCGCACGCAAAGACTGCCCGCCGTCGTCGACGCGCGCGACTTCTGCGATCCGGACGGCGAGGCAAGGGTCGCGCCGGGCGCGGTACCTTCCGTGTTCGAATTCGCGCGCACGTGCGGCAAGCCCGGCCGGCTTTCCGGCGGGCCCGACCGGGCGGCCAACGTGCGCGTGGTCGCGATCCTCTATCTCGGCGGCGGCCTGTTCGAGGGGCCGGGCGCGCCGCGCGCGCGCTTCGGCGTACTGCTGCGCGCCCGCCGACGGCTGCCGCAGGCTCTCTACGCGCTCGAAGTGACCGGCGCGACATTCGCCCCGCTCGTCGCCGTTCCGGTCCGGCAGGTTCCGCACGCGCGCGTGCGCGACCTGTCCGCAAATCACTATTTCCTGGTGCGCTGACGGCAAATCGGTAACGCACTCCGAGCCACAATTGTCGCAAGGCGGCCGCCGGCGGTTGCGCCGCGGCGCCCCTGTGGTAACGTAACTGTAACAATATCCGGAGGGGGTTTTCGCGATGGACGGAGCGGGGCGCGACGCGAATTCGGCGATTTCGCCGGTCGCGGCGACGGCGGCGGCACGGCACGTGTCGGGCCGATCGCTGGAGCGGGCATTCTATGTCGACGATGCGATCTATGCGGCCGACGTCGCGCGCATCCATCACCGCCACTGGCTGTTCGTCGGCTACGGGTTCGAGGTCGCAAATCCCGGCGACCACATGACCTATGCGGTCGCCGGCGCCGAGATCGTCGTCGTGCGCGGCCAGGACGGCAAGGTCCGCGCGTTCCACAACGTGTGCCGCCATCGCGGCTCGAAAGTGTGCCTCACCGAGCACGGCCACGGCAGCGTGCTGGCGTGCCCCTATCACAAATGGACGTACCGCCTCGACGGCAGCCTGATGCTCGACACGAAGAAGGAATTCGGCGTCGACCGTTCGGAGCTGGGGCTCAAGCCCGTGCACCTCGTCGATGCCGGCGGCCTGCTTTTCTTCTCGCTCGCCGACAATCCGCCCGACTTCCGCGAGGCGGCCGATACGATCGCGCGCAAGATGAAACCGCACGCCATCGACCGCGCGAAGATCGCCCACAAGATCGAATACGTGGTGAAGGCCAACTGGAAGGTCGTCTTCCAGAACAACCGCGAGTGCTATCACTGCACGCCCAACCACAAGGAATACAACACCGCCGCCTACGACGTGATGCGCGACAACGCCATCGTCGACCCCGCGCTGCAACCCGCAATGGACGCGATCATCGACCAGGCGAACAAGCGCTTCGCCGCACTGGGCCTCGATACCGGCGACGCCAGCTCGAACATGACGGGCAAGAACTGGCGCTGCCACCGCACGCCGGTACGCGAAGGCTTCGTCACGCAGAGCATGGACGGCAAGATGGTCTCCTCGCTGATGGGCGACATCAAGGAACCGGACAGCGGCACGCTGCGCACGACCGTATTCCCGAATTTCTGGCAGCACACGAACTGCGACTTCGCCGCCGCCGCCCGCCTAACGCCGATGGGACCGGGCGAAACGCTCGTGCGCGGCTATTGGCTCGTCGACGCCAAGGCGGTCGAGGGCAAGGACTACACGCTCGACCGCCTGCTGCCGATCTGGGACATCACGAACAGGCAGGACTGGAAGATCTGCGAAGACCAGCAGGCCGGCGTCAGTTCGCCCGGCTACGTGCCCGGCCCCTATTCCATCCTGCGCGAGCGCAACGTCGCGCATTTCGACGACTGGTACATCGGAGAGCTGCGTGGCTGAACTTCCGGGCTCTGCCCGTATCGTTGTCATCGGCGGCGGGGCGGTCGGTTGCTCCATCGCCTATCA
>JAYRKO010000430.1:0-3059 GCA_041905745.1 Tagaea sp.
CTGATGGCGGCGGCCTTCGCGGGCCTGCGCGAGAAGGGGCTTGCGCGCGCCTATGTCTGGGTGCTGGACAGCAATCCGGCCCGCTATTTCTACGAACGCATGGGCGGGCGCTACGTCGCCGACCGCACGGAAGACCTGTGGGGAATCGGCGTGCGCCAATGCGCCTATGCGTGGCCGGAAATCGCGTCGGCGCAGACCCGTCTGGGCCTTGTTCGACCGTCGCGATTCGGATAATGAACGCCCTTCTTTCGCGCCAGAGGTGATGCGTTGACCGACAAGATCCTCATCCTCGATTTCGGCAGCCAGGTCACCCAGCTGATCGCAAGGCGCGTACGCGAAAGCGGCGTCTACTGCGAGATCCTTCCGTTCAACGCGCCCGAGGAACGGCTCAAGGCGTTCGACCCGGGGGCCATCATCCTTTCCGGCGGCCCGGCCTCGGTCACCGAAAGCCACACGCCGCGCGCCCCCCAGTACGTGTTCGAGGCGGGCGTGCCGGTCCTGGGCATCTGCTACGGCCAGCAGACGATGTGCGCCCAGCTCGGCGGCAAGGTCGAAAGCGGCCACCACCGCGAGTTCGGCCGCGCCTTCATCGACGTGTTCCAGGACTGCACGCTGTTCGACGGGCTGTGGCCCAAGGGCAGCCGCGAGCAGGTGTGGATGAGCCACGGCGACCGCGTCGTGTCGATCCCGCCGGGCTTCCGCGTCGTGGCGACGAGCGAAGGGGCACCCTTCGCCGCCATCGCCGACGACACGCGCCGCTTCTACGGCGTGCAGTTCCATCCCGAAGTGGTCCACACCCCGCACGGGGCCGCACTCCTCAAGAACTTCACGACGCACGTCGCCGGCCTCAAGGGCAACTGGACGATGGCGGCCTTCCGCCAGCACGCGATCGAGAAGATCCGCAAGCAGGTGGGCAAGGGCAAGGTGATCTGCGGGCTGTCGGGGGGCGTCGACTCCTCCGTCGCCGCCGTGCTGATCCACGAGGCGATCGGCGACCAACTGACCTGCATCCTCGTCGACCACGGGCTGATGCGCCACGGCGAGGCCGATCAGGTCGTGGAGCTTTTCCGCGGCCACTACAACATCCCGCTCGTCCATCGCAACGCGCAGCAGGACTTCCTCGGCAAGCTCGCGGGCGTGAGCGACCCCGAGCGCAAGCGCAAGATCATCGGCGCCACCTTCATCGACGTGTTCGAGGAAGAGGCCAAGAAGATCGGCGGCGCCGATTTCCTGGCGCAGGGCACTCTTTATCCCGACGTGATCGAAAGCGTGTCGTTCACCGGCGGTCCGTCGGTGACGATCAAGTCGCACCACAATGTGGGCGGGCTGCCCGAACGCATGCGCATGAAGCTGGTCGAGCCCTTGCGCGAACTCTTCAAGGACGAGGTGCGCGCGCTTGGCCGCGAACTGGGCCTGCCCGAGACGCTGGTGGGCCGCCACCCGTTCCCGGGCCCGGGCCTTGCGATCCGCATCCCCGGCGACATCACGGGCGAGAAGCTCGACATCCTGCGCAAGGCCGACGCGATCTACCTCGAAGAGATTCGCCGCGCGGGCCTCTACGACGCGATCTGGCAGGCCTTCGCGGTGCTGCTGCCGGTGAAGACCGTGGGCGTGATGGGCGACGCGCGCTCGTACGACTACGTGTGCGCGTTGCGCGCCGTGACGTCGACCGACGGCATGACGGCGGACTCGTATCCGTTCGAGCACGCCTTCCTCGCCGGCGTGTGCACGCGCATCATCAACGAAGTGCGCGGCATCAACCGCGTCGTCTACGACGTGACATCCAAGCCGCCCGGCACGATCGAGTGGGAGTGAGCCTTCCGAAGCGAGGTCGACGATGATCGCCGTCATTTTCGAAGTGTGGCCGGCCGAAGGCCGCAAGGGCGAATATCTTGATCACGCGGCGCGACTGCGCACGGAACTGGAGAAGATCGACGGCTTCGTCTCCGTCGAGCGCTTCCAGAGCATCACGGACCCCGACAAGTTCGTGTCGCTGTCCTTCTGGCGCGACGAGGCCGCCGTATCGGCATGGCGCAATCACGGCGAACATCGCCAGTCGCAGAAGGCGGGGCGCGAAGGGATCTTCGGCGGCTACCGGCTGCGCGTCGCCTCGGTCTTGCGCGACTACGGCATGTCGGAGAACCGCGAACAGGCGCCGGTCGATAGTCGTTCCTCGCTTGTGTGACCAGATCAGTCCCGGCCGGAAAGGCCTGCCCGCAACCGCGCCCCTGCAAAATCCAGAAACGCCCGCATCTTCGTCGGCAGTGTGCCGCGTGCGGCGTGGACGAGGTGGACGGGCAGGGGCTCGGGCTCGTGCTTGGCGAGCACGATGCGCAATTCGCCCGCGCGCACCGCTTCGGCGCATTGATAGTGCAGCACGCGCACGGCGCCCACGCCGCGCTCAGCGGCCCACACGGCGGCTTCGGCGGTCGTCACGGCAAGGCGCGGTTTGATCGCGATTTCGGTCGGGCGTCGGGCGCCGGCCGTCCCGAAGGTCCAGGTGGCGAAGCGCGAGGGCGTGGTGAAGCTCACGCACGGAATTTTCGCGAGATCGGCGGGCGCCTTCGGCGTGCCGTGCGCGGCGAGGAGCTTCGGGCTGGCGCACACGACCGTGCGCATCGTGCCGATGCGCGTGGCGACCATCGTGCTGTCGGGCAGCGGGCCGATGCGCACGGCAAGGTCGACATGGTCTTCGACCAGATCGAGGTTGCGGTCGGAGAGGACGAGCCGCACGTCGATTTCCGGATAGGCTGCGAGGAAATCCGCCACGACCGGCAGCACGTGCAGCCGGCCGAACAGGATCGGGGCCGTGAGGACCAGATCGCCGCGCGGCGTTTCGAATTCGCCGGCGGCCTTGCGCTCGGCCTCGTCGACCGCTTCGAGGATGCGGCGCGTCGCGGCGAGATAGGCAAGGCCCGCGTCCGTCGGCGCCAGACGGCGCGTCGTGCGCACCAGCAGTTTGGCGCCGAGATGGGCTTCGAGGTCCGCCACCTTGCGGCTGACGGTGGCAAGCGGCAGGCGCAGTTCGCGCGCGGCGGCCGAGAAGCTGCCGCGGTCGA
>JAYRKO010000431.1:0-3058 GCA_041905745.1 Tagaea sp.
GTGCGCTTCACGACCGTGGAGCTGGGCGAGCTGGAAGGCGCGATCGTCGGCGCGCGCGACAAGGCGCTGGCGCTGGAACTGTCGATCTTCGCCGAGCTGACGAAGGCGGCGATCGCCCGCGCGAACGAAATCGGGCTGGCCGCGCGCGCACTCGCCGGGCTCGACGTCGCGGCGGCAATCGCCGATCTCGCGGTCGACCGCGACTGGTGCCGGCCGACGGTCGACGCGAGCCGCGTCTTCGCGGTCGAAGGCGGGCGCCATCCGGTCGTCGAGGCGGCGCTCGCGCGCAGCGGGGCGGGGTTCGTCGCCAACGACTGCATGCTCGACGCCGACGGCGGGCAGTTCCTGTGGCTCGTCACCGGCCCCAACATGGCGGGCAAATCCACGTTCCTGCGGCAGAACGCGCTGATCGCCGTGCTGGCGCAGGCGGGCTGCTACGTGCCGGCGAAATCCGCGCGCATCGGCGTCGTCGACCGGCTGTTCAGCCGCGTGGGTGCCGCCGACGATCTCGCGCGCGGCCGCTCGACCTTCATGGTCGAGATGGTGGAGACGGCCGCGATCCTCAATCTCGCCACGGCGCGCTCGCTCGTCATCCTCGACGAGATCGGGCGCGGCACCGCGACGTACGACGGCCTGTCGATCGCGTGGGCGTGCGTCGAGCACCTGCACGCGACCAACGCATGCCGCGCGCTGTTCGCCACGCACTATCACGAGCTGACGGCGCTTGCCGCCAAGCTGCCCGGCCTTTCCTGCCGCACGATGCGCGTCAAGGAATGGAAGGGCGAGGTCGTGTTCCTGCACGAGGTCGCGGCCGGCACCGCCGACCGGTCCTACGGCATCCACGTGGCGAAGCTCGCCGGCCTGCCGCCGGCGGCCGTGGCGCGCGCGGAAGCCGTGCTCGCCTCGCTCGAGCAGGGCGGCGAGCAGCGCAACCTTTCCAAGCTCGCCGACGACCTGCCGCTGTTCTCCGCGCCGCGGCCCGCCTCGGGCCTCGCGAAGCCGGCAAAATCGGCGCTGTGCGACGCACTTTCGGCCATCAACCCCGACGAGCTCACGCCCAAGGCGGCACTCGAAGCGCTCTACGCGCTCAAATCGATCCAGACGAAGGAGTCCGAACAATGAAGGTCGCACTCGTTACCGGCGCCGGAAAAGGCATGGGTGCCGCCTGTGCGCGCGAGCTTGCATCGCGCGGCTGGGGCGTGGCGCTGCTGTCGCCCTCGGGCGGGGCGGAGAAGCTCGCCAAGGAACTGGGCGGCGTGGGCGTCACCGGCTCGGTCGTCGAGACGGCCGACCTGCAGAAGCTTGCCGACGCGGCGATGGCGAAATGGGGCCGTATCGACGGCGTGGTCACCTCGACCGGCCACCCGCCCAAGGGCGACCTGCTGTCGCTCGACGATGCGGCGTGGCGCGCGGGCCTCGACCTCATCATCCTCGACGTCGTGAAGCTCGCGCGCATCGTGACGCCGATCATGGAAAAGCAGGGCGGCGGCGCTTGGGTCAACATCTCGACCTTCGCGGCGTTCGAACCCGACCTCGCCTTCCCGATTTCCTGCGCGCTGCGCGCAGGGCTGGGTGCGTTCGCCAAGCTCTATGCCGACCGCTACGCCAAGGCCGGCATCCGCATGAACAACCTGCTGCCCGGCTTCATCGACTCGCTGCCGGTCAAGGAAGCGCTGATCCCGAAGATCCCGATGGGCCGCTACGGCAAGACGGCCGAGATCGCGAAGACAGCGGCCTTCCTGCTGTCGGAGGACGCGGGCTACATCACCGGACAGAACCTGCGCGTGGACGGCGGCATCACGCGCGCGGTCTGACGGCATGAAGCGCGCGGCCTTTCTCGCACTGCTGCTGGCGGCCTGTACGCCCGCACCCGTTTCCGCCCCCTCGCAGGGCGTCGAAGGGCCCGTCTTTTCGACCGGCGGCTGGCAGGCCGACGCGCTGGGGCAGGCGTCGGGCTATGCGCCCGCCAGCCGGTCGCGCCGCATGGAACGCGCCGACCTCGTGGGCAGTTTCACGGCCTACGACAGGATCTGGACCGCGCGGCCGATCGCGAAGCCGGCGACGCCCTCGCCGCTGGTGCGCGGGCCCGAACCGGCGATCCGCTACGATTCGGGCGGCGGCGCGCAGCGCGACATCGACCATTATCTTGCGAACAATCCCGCGACGGCGCTGCTGATCGCCAAGGACGGACACATACTCGTCGAGCGCTACCAGTACGCGCGGCGCGACGACATGCGCTTCACGTCCTTCTCGATGGCGAAGACGATCACGTCGATGCTGTTCGGCATCGCGATGGCCGAAGGGAAAATCCGCTCGCTCGACGACACGGCCGACACCTACGTGCCCGAACTAAAGGGCAGCGAATACGGGCGCACGCCGCTGAAGGCGCTGCTGTCGATGTCGTCGGGCGTGACGTTTCGCGAGGTCTACGACGGCACCGACGACGTCTCGAAGCTCGCGCGCGAGGGCTTCGTCGGCCTGGGGCCCGGCGGACCGGGTGTGCTGCGGCAGTTCTCCGCGCGCGAGCGCGCGCCCGACACGAAATTCTCGTACGCCAGCGCCGAGACGCAGGTGCTGGGCGCCGTCGTCGTCGCGGCGACGGGCAAAAGCCTCGCCGACTACGCGGGCGAGAAGATCTGGCGCCCGCTGGGTGCGGAAGCGGATGCAAGCTGGCTCGTCGATCGCGCCGGGCTCGAAGCGGCGTTCTGCTGCTTCCAGGCGGTCGCGCGCGACTGGCTGCGGCTGGGCCTGATGCTCGCCAACGACGGCGCGTGGAACGGCCGCCAGATCGTGCCGCGCGACTGGATCGTCGCGGCGACGTCGGTCGCGCCGGCGCGCGGCCATCTCGCACCAGGGACGGCGACGCGCTATTTCGGCTACGGCTACCAGACCTGGATCTTCCCCGGACCTGGCCGGACCTTCGCGCTGCTGGGCGTCTACGGCCAGACGATCGCGGTCGATCCCGCGAACAGGCTCGTCATGGTCCATCTCTCCGCCCGCGCCACGCCGACCGACCCCAGCGGCGGCCAGACCTTCGCGCTGTGGCGCGGCGTGCGCG
>JAYRKO010000432.1:0-3055 GCA_041905745.1 Tagaea sp.
GCGGGCGAATTGACGGTCGATGCCGTCACGTCGCGCGCCCTCGCCCCGCTCGACAAACTGCTGGAACTCGCCGTGCCGCTGCTGGCGCCCGGCGGGTTATGCACGTTTCTCAAGGGGGCGACGTACAAAGCCGAATTGACCGCCGCGGAATCTCAGTGGCATATGCGCGTGGACGTCGCCGCCTCGCTCACCGAGCCGGACGCAGCCGTGCTCACGCTCCGGGATATCGCGCGCAAGTGACTGATACCGCAGATAAAAAGCCGCGTATCCTGGCGATCGCCAACCAGAAGGGCGGCGTGGGCAAGACCACCACCGCGATCAACCTCGCCACGGCGCTGGCCGCCGTCGGCAAGAAGGTGCTCGTCGTCGATCTCGACCCGCAGGGCAATGCCTCGACCGGTTTCGGCATCCCGGCCGACCAGCGCGAAGTCGGTTCCTACGACGTGCTGATCGGCAACGCGACGGCGGCCGAAGGGATCGTCGGGTCGATGATCCCGGGCCTGTCGGTGATGCCGGCCACACCCGACCTTGCGGGTGCCGAGCTCGAACTCGTCGATCTCGAGCGGCGCGAATTCCGCCTCGCCGACGCGCTGGTCGAGGCGGTCGCGCAGATGGATCTCGACTTCGTGATGATCGATGCGCCCCCGTCGCTGGGCCTGCTCACGCTCAACGCGCTCGTTGCGGCCGACGCGCTGCTGGTGCCGCTGCAGTGCGAGTTCTTCGCGCTCGAAGGACTTTCCAACCTGATGCGCACGCTCGACCGCGTGCGCGAACGTTTCAACCCGAGGTTGACGCTGCAGGGCGTTGTGCTGACGATGTTCGACAAGCGCAACAACCTGTCCGAGGCCGTCGCCGCCGACGTGCGCCAGCATCTGGGCGACGTCGTCTACGAGACCGCGATCCCGCGCAACGTGCGCATTTCCGAAGCGCCCTCGCACGGAAAGCCCGTGCTGCTCTACGACCTGCGCTGCCCCGGCTCGCAGGCCTACGTGATGCTGGCGAGCGAACTGCTGAAGCGCGAAGGCGCGCGCATCGAGGAGCACGCGGCATGACCCCGGCCGACGGCAAGAAGGGTCTCGGGCGCGGCCTCTCCTCGCTGCTGGGCACGCCAGCCGCGGGCCAGGGCACTGCCGGCGAAGGTTCGCGGGGCGCGCGCAACCTGCCGGTGGGCAAGATCCATCCCGGCCGCTTCCAGCCGCGCCGCGACTTCGACCAGACGGCGCTGGCCGAACTGGCGCAGTCGATCAAGGCGCAGGGCGTGCTCGCCCCCATCCTCGTCCGGCGCGATCCGAAGGATCCGGCCGCCTACGAACTGATCGCCGGCGAACGTCGCTGGCGCGCGGCGCAGATCGCCCAGCTCCACGAAATCCCGGCGGTCGTGAAGGACCTGTCGGATCGCGAGGCGCTGGAAGCCGCCCTCGTCGAAAATCTGCAGCGCCGCGATCTCAACGCCATCGAAGAGGCGCTCGGCTACAAGCGCCTGATGGACGAGATGGACTTCACGCAGGAGCGCGTGGCCGAGGCGGTGGGCAAGAGCCGGCCGCACGTCGCCAACACGCTGCGCCTTCTCGACCTGCCGGCAAGCGCCCAAAAGCTGCTGTCGGAAGGCAAGATCACGGCCGCGCACGCGCGCGTGGCGCTGGCGGCGAAGGACCCGGCGCTGTTCGCCGAGATCATCGCGCGCGAAGGCTTGAGCGTGCGCGAAGCCGAGGCGCGCCTGAAGGCCGCCGCCGATCCGGCGACGAAAAAGAAGAAGCTCAAGCCCGCGAACCCCGCCGCGCGCGATGCCGACACACGCGCGATCGAGCGGCGCCTGACCGAGGCGCTCGGTTTGCGCGTCGAACTCAAGCCGCGCAAGGGCGGCTCGGGCGAACTGGTCCTTCACTACGCCTCGCTCGACCAGTTCGACGATCTGCTGTCCCGGCTCGAGCGCGACCCGGGCTGAGGCGTCAGGCGGCGACGTCGGCGGCGGCCGGCTCGCCCGCCGACATTTTGAGAATCGCCGCCTCGCCGTTGATCGCGCGACTCCAGATCCAGCCGAGCGCGCCCAGCCGGTCTTCGAGCTGCGTGTAGAGCCGGAAATTTCCGCTGTCGGTCGCGAATGGTGGTCGGTCGACCGCCATCAGGAAGATCGCGACGGCGAGTAGGGGCAATGTGCCGGCGAGGCGACGCAAGCCGAAGCTGCGCACGTGCGCCAGCATCAGGGCCGCGAGCGCGCCGAGATTGGCGACGATGGCGAGCAGCGAGAGCGTCATCGACATCGGCGGCAGGAACACCGCGGCGGTGGCGTTGCGCAGCGTGCCGTCGCCGACGTCGCGCGCGCGCTCCAGCGCCTGCACGGCGCGCGCGTCGAGCGAGAAACCCTCCAGCCGTGCGAGCTCGCCCTTGGCGAGCCAGTCGCGCATCGTCGCGATCTCGGGTTTGTCGCCCGTCAGCCGCGCGGCGAGATTGACCAGCGCAAGTCGGTGCGAATCGTCGAGCGTTCCGTCGTGCGCCCGAAGGTCGGCGTTTTCGACCAGCCCGTCGAAGACCGCCTGCCGGTAGAGCGACAGGTAGAACGCGTCGTGCTGGGTCGCGACCGGCACGCGGTCGAGGACGGTGTCGTAGACATGCGTCAGTCCGGCATAGGTACCGGCCCAAGCAAGCAGGAAAAGCGCCGGCAACCCCCAGCGCAAGCGCCGCCACAATCGCCGCAGCATCGGGCGGACGACGAACAGCACGAGCCCGAACGAACCCGACGCCTTGCCGAGCGTGGTCAGCGAATCGAGCCGGTCGGGATCGGGGTTCGCCGCGGCGACGGTCTCGACGAGGTGCAGGTTGAACGCCGCCTCGGCGACCACGTAGGCCGCCAGCAATGCAGCGACAACCGGCCAGGCGAAGGGTCGAATCGCGGGGGTTTGGGATGTCATGGCAGGGCGCGCGAGGCGCGCCCTAATGTCGAAGCCCTGTGGTTGCATCTCAAGGCGACGCGTGTAACAGGGCGCGACAGACCTGTCGGTGACGGGCATCACACGCCCGGCACTTCCTGCCGGGCCGGCCGGATTCTGCCGGGCCA
>JAYRKO010000433.1:0-3048 GCA_041905745.1 Tagaea sp.
TATGTTCGATCCCGAACGGCGCCAGCGCGTCGAGGACGGCGTTGGCGACGGCCGCCGGCACGCCGATGCAGCCTGCCTCGCCCACGCCCTTGGCGCCGAGCCGGTTGGCGGTCGACGGCGTCGGGCAAGAAACGAACGTGGCGGGCGGGATGTCGCCCGCGCGCGGAACGGCATAGTCCATCAGCGAGCCCGTCAGAAGCTGGCCTTGCGCATCGTAGACGACGCGCTCCATCAGCGCCTCGCCGATCCCCTGCGCGAGACCGCCGCGCATCTGCCCGTCGACGAGCATCGGATTGACGACCGTTCCCGCGTCGTCGATCCAGACGATCCGCTCGACCGTCGGCACGCCCGTCTCGCGGTCGATCGAAACGCTCGCCACACACGCGCCGCTGGCCCAAGCCTCGTCGGGTGCCGCGTAACGCACGGCGACTTCGCATGCCGGGGCCTGCATCCAGGCGCCCGCAACGGCGCCGGCGGTTTCGACGAGGCGTTCGGCCGCTTCGGCGACGGCGCTGCCGCCGATCGCGGTCGAGCGACTGGCGAGCGCGCCCACACCGACGGGCGTGGCCGCCGTGTCGCCATGGACGACACGCACGACCTCCGGCGCCACGCCGAGCACGTCGGCCGCGATCTGCGCGTAGGCGGTCTCGCGACCCTGTCCCTGCGTGGTGGCGCCCGTCGCCAGCGTGAAACGGCCGTTTCCGTCGTGGCGCAGCGTGGCGCTTTCCGCCCCCTGCCCGCACGGCTCGACATAGAGCGCCAGCCCGACGCCGCACACCGCGCCCTTCGCGCGGCGCGCCGCGATCTCTTCGCGCAGGCGCGCGTAGTCCGAGGCGCGCCGCGCAGCTTCGAGAAGACCGGCGAAATCCGAACTGTCGAGCCGGCCGCCTGCCGGAAGCGCCAGCGGCAGCGCTTCGCGCGGCTGCACGTTCGCGCGGCGCAGCGCCAGCGGATCGGCGCCGAGCCGGCGCGCCGCCTGCTCGACGAGCCGTTCCATCAGCATCGCCGCCTCCGGCCGGCCCGCACCGCGATAGATGCCCACGGCCGCGCGCGCCGTACGCCGGCCGCGCGCGGAAAGTTCCACCGCCCCGATCCGGTAGGGGCCCGGCAGGATGCGCGCGGCATTGCGCGCCGGCACGACGGCCGAATAGGTAAGCCAGTGACCGAGTTCGGCATCGACGTCGGCGCGCAACGCCAGAAAGCGCCCGTCGGCGGCAAGCGCCAGTTCGCCCGACAGCGTCAGCGCGCGACCGTGCGCGGCGGCAAGGAATTCCTCCGAACGCGTCGCCGTCCACGCGACGGGCTTGCCCAGCCGCAACGCCGCGAGGGCGACGCCCGCCTCTTCGGGATAGATCGACGCCTTGCCGCCGAACGCGCCGCCGACATCGGGTGCGACGACGCGGATCGCCGCTTCGTCGAGCCCCAGGATCGCCGCGAGATCGGCACGCGCGCGGTGCGGTGTTTGCGTCGACAGCCAGACGGACAGCGAACCGTCCGCACCCGGCTGCGCAAGAACCGCACGCGGCTCGAGCGCCATCGGCGCCACGCGCGGATAGGAAAGCTCGACCCGCACGACATGGGCGGCGGCCGCGAATGCGCCTGCGGCATCGCCGCTCGACCAGCTTTGCGAAAAAGAAGGCCCGGCCGGCACCGTGTCGTCCGCCACGGCGTCGAGGCCGATCGCCTCGGCCGCGTCCTGCGCTTGCGCCAACGTGTCGGCGACCACGAGCGCCACGGGCTGGCCGACGGCCTCGATCCGATCCGAAGCGAGGACCGGCCAGTCGGCCGCGACGAGATTGCCGACGAGCGGATTGACTGCCGCGGAACCCAGCCCGGCGACATCCGCACCCGTCAGAACGAGCCGTATGCCCGGCATCGCCCGCGCGATGTCGGCCTCGACGCGCGCAAGACGCGCCGGCGCATCGATCGCGCGCACGAAAACAAGATGAAGGCAATCCGCCGGCTTCAGGTCGGATACGAAGCGCCCCGCGCCGCGCAGCAACCGGTCGTCCTCGACGCGCAGCCGGGCCTCGCCCAGCGGGCGCGGCAGCGGTTCGGTTTCGCGCGACGGACGCAGCAGCATCGGCGGTCGGAACTCCTGTTCGCCGCAAGTTTCCTGCCGACCGGTTTGAGAAACTAGACGGATTTTTCGGATTGATTGATAATTATTAATTATGAATGTCGAGATCCGCCATCTGCGCGCCTTCCTCGCCGTGGCCGAAACCGGTGCCTTCCGGCGCGCGGCGGAGCGCATGCGCGTGAGCCAACCGGCCCTTTCCGCGCAGATCCGCGAGTTGGAGCGCGCGATCGGCGTCGGGCTCTTCGACCGCACGACGCGCCGCGTCGAACTGACGGCGGCGGGCGCGGAATTCCTGCCGCAGGCGCGCAAGCTTCTTGGCGATCTCGAGGGCGCGCTCAAAGGCCTCACCGATCTTGCCACGCACCGCCGCGGCCATGTCGCGGTCGCCTGTGCGCCACTGCTGGCGAGCGTCATGCTGCCCCGGCTGATCGCGGCGTTCGTCGCGGCGTATCCCGGCATCCGCGTTTCGCTCATCGACGCGCGCACCGACCAGATCGTCGACAAGGTGCGCGCGGGCGAGGCCGATCTCGGCATCGGCACCTTCGCCGAAACCGAAGCCGGGATCGTGCGCACGCGGCTTTTCGGCGACGCGCTTGTGCTGTTCGCACCCGTCGGCGCGGCCACACCGCGCAAGTCCGCGACGTGGGCCGAGATCGCGGACGAGCCGCTCGTGGCACTGACGCGCGAAAGCGGCCTGCGCGCGCTGGTCGAGATGGGGTTCGGCACGCTGGGCCGGCCGGCGCGCCCGGCCTACGAGGTGGCGCAGGTGACGACGGCGGTGGCGCTCGTGGAAGCGGGTCTGGGCGTTGCGGTCCTGCCGGCGATCGCGCAGGCGATCGCGCGCGACAGGCGCGTGGCCGTGCGACCGCTCGTCCAGCCGCGCGTGGCCCGCGACATCAGCCTCATCCACGCTGCCGGCCGCAGCCCGACCCCCGCCGCCCAGGCCTTCGCGATCCTAGCGCGCGCGA
>JAYRKO010000434.1:0-3042 GCA_041905745.1 Tagaea sp.
CGCCCTCGACGACGAACCTCTACATGGAGAAGGGCACGGTTTCGCGCGCCGCCATGCTGAAGGACGTGAAGCGCGGGCTCTACGTGAGCGAATTCATCGGCATGGGCATCAACGGCGTTACCGGCGATTACAGCCGCGGGGCCGCCGGCTACATGATCGAGGATGGCGAGCTGACCTTCCCGGTCAGCGAGGTGACGGTCGCGGGCAATCTCGTGGACATGTTCGCGCATGTGACGCCGGCCGACGATCTCGTCTTCCGCTACGGCACCGACGCGCCCACGCTGCGCATCGACGGCTGCACCATCGCAGGCAGGTAGGGGCGCCAGACGGACCTTACGTCTCGACCAGCACGCGCCCGCGCATCTCTCGCGTCGGCGTCACGCGCACGCGTATGTCCCGGCGCAGATCGCGCAGCGCGCCGACCAGCCGTTCGGACGAAAACAGCGACAGCTTGCCGTTCATCAGTGCGGAAACGCGCGGCTGCTCCATGCCGAGAATCCGGCCGGCCGCCGCCTGCGTCAGGCCCTGATCGCGGATCGCGTGCGCGACGGCTTCCATCAACCCGGCACGCAGGACCAGTTCGTCGGCGTCCTTGAGGCCGAGCGCATGGAACGCGCTGCCGCGCGTCCTCGTCACTTTTTCGGCCTTGCGCGCTTTTGCCATTTGCGGTGCTCCTGCAGGGCGACGGCGTGGCGGCGCCCGATCCGTTCCAGCACGTACTGCGGCGTCGCGATCCCCGATTTCGACTTCTTCTGGAAGGCATCGAGAACGTAGAGCGCTTCCGCGAACTCGACCGTGTAGATCGCCCGGTAGGTATCGCCGTCGAAATCCTCGACCACTTCGAGGACACCGGCCCCCTTGTGGCCCTTGAGCGGCTTGGCGCCGGGATGCTTGCCGCCGCGCTGGGCGACGTAGAGGGCGTAGCCGATGTCTTCCCTGACCGGTTGCGGGAATGCCGCCAAGTCGTCCCGGGCCGAGCCGATCCAGATGATCTCCTTCACGATCCGGCGTTTTATATCATAACTGATATAGATCAAACATGATATATTTTGTGTAAATCAGATCGCCGGACCCACCAGCGTCGCGCCGTCGGGCTGCGCTTCGAAGCGCGCCGGTAACTGCGCGAGGATGTCGCCGTCGCCCTGCACGGGTTCGCCCGCGGGGCCGTCGATCTCCACGCGCGTCGCGCGCACGATCTTCGCGCGCGGATGGCGGTGAAGCGTGCCGGCGGCCAGTGCGGCCATGTAGGAAAGCGTCGCCTGCGGGCCGGGATCGAGGAACAGCACGACTTCGAAGTCCGGCCGGTCGAGCCGCGCATCGGGGGCCGCGACGAAGCGGCCGGCATAGTGGCGCCCGTTGCACACGAGGACCGAGGCGGCGCGGTGCGCAACGCCATCGACGCGCACGTCGTAGAGTCGCGGCGGCAGGGTGGCGAGCCGGCGCAGCGTCTCGATCGCGTAGGCTCCCTTGCCCAGCACGCGCTTCAGCCGCGTCGATACGCCCGCGACGACGTGCGCATCGAACCCCACGCCCGCCATCATCGAGAAGCGCCGCCCGTTGACGCTGCCCAGCGCCACGCGGCGCAAGGGCCCGTCGAGGGCCGCCGCCGCGACCGCGCGCGCCGACCGGCCCAGACCCAGTTCGGCCGCCAGCACGTTGGCCGTGCCCAGCGGGACGAGGGCGAGCGGCACGGCCGTGCCGGCAAGCCCGTTGAGCGCCTCGTTGATCGTGCCGTCGCCGCCGGCCACGACGAGGCGCGCCACGCCTTCGGTCGCGGCGGCGCGCGCCAGCGCCTCGGCATCGCCGCGCGCCTTCGTGGGTTCGAGCCGCACGCGCGCCGCGCGGGCTTCCATCGCCTCGATCACGCGCGACAGGAAGCGCTTGCGCCGCCGGCCGGCGATCGGGTTGTAGACGACGAGGAGACTCGCGGAGGCGTTCGATGACATCTCGATGACACTTTCAGGATGTTTCGAGAAAATTCGCTGCAACCGAAGTTTCACTTAATAGGGTTACCATAAATCCATATACAGCGCAGCAGTAGTTCGTCGCATCCAGATGTGGGGCGGGCCTGTGGGTAAGCAAGGTTTCTTCGAGCGGCTTCGCAACGCGGAACCCGACGGGCTCGATCGCGGGGCGCCGGGGCCGTCGCGCCACTGGCGGACCATCTGGCTTTCCGACATCCATCTGGGCACGCCCGGCTGCAAGGCGGAATTCCTGCTCGATTTCCTGCGCCACAACGAGTCCGAGAAACTTTACCTCGTGGGCGACATCGTCGACGGCTGGCGGCTCAGCCGCAGCTGGTACTGGAACCAGTCGCACAACGACGTCGTCCAGAAGATGCTGCGCAAGGCGCGCAAGGGCACGGAGGTGATCTACGTGCCCGGCAACCACGACGAGATGCTGCGCGACTATCTCGACCTGCATTTCGGCGGCGTCTTCGTGACGGGCGAGGCGATCCACGAGACGGCCGACGGGCGCCGGCTGCTCGTCATCCACGGCGACGCGTTCGACGGCATCGTGCGCTACGCGCGCTGGCTCGCCTTCCTGGGCGACCACGCCTATTCGCTGGCGCTGTGGACGAACGGCTGGTTCAACCGCGCGCGCCGCGCCTTCGGCCTGCCCTATTGGTCGCTGTCGGCGTGGCTCAAGCACAAGGTCAAGAACGCGGTCAAATACATCGGCGATTTCGAGGCCGCACTGGCGCACGAGGCGCGCCGGCGCGGGCTCGACGGCGTGGTGTGCGGCCACATCCACAAGGCGGAAATCCGCGAGATCGAGGGCGTCACCTACATGAACGACGGCGACTGGGTGGAGAGCTGCACGGCTCTCGTCGAGGATTTCGACGGCAGCTTCCGGATCCTCCATTGGGCGCAGGTGCGCGCCTTCGACATGCTGGAGGCCGCATGACGACGGCACTTGCCCTCGAACCGCCGCCGCCGACGGCCGAGACGCGGCGCGCCTTGCGCATCGCCATCGTCACCGACGCGTGGCGCCCGCAGGTGAACGGCGTCGTGCGCACGCTGACCGAGACGATGCGCGAGC
>JAYRKO010000435.1:0-3040 GCA_041905745.1 Tagaea sp.
CCCAGCCGGTTTCCCGTCGTGTGGCCCGCGCAATCGACCAGCACGTCGATCCCGTCGGCGCGCACCTGGCGCACGAAGGCGGCATCGTCGAGCCCCGCGACGTCGCGCCAGTTCGGGACGAGACCGCGGAAGGCCGCCGTCAGCCCGTCGGGCACGGCGACGTCGGAATAGGCGAAGACCTCGACCGCGCCGCGGTCGTGCGCGGCGAGCGGCGGCACGAGGAAATAGCTGCACGAATGGCTGCAGAAATCGGGCGAAACGTAGCCCACGCGCAGCGGCCGGTCGGGGCGCGGATCGCGCGGCGCGGGCCGGGTGGCGCCGCGAGGGCCCGGCCAGTCGCGCGCGCGTGCCGCCGCCTGCGCGGGCGCGTCGGGCGGATCGTAGTGCGCGCACATCAGCGCATTGGAAGCGAGCCGCCGGTCGGCCGGCGCCAACGCGCGCGCACGCGCGTAAACGTCGAGCGCCTCGGCGATGCGCCCCTGCCCCTGCAACGCGAGGGCGAGGTTGTTGACCCGGTCGGGCGCCTCGCCTGCGATTTCCAGCGCCCGGCGCAGATGGCGTTCGGCGCGCGCCGGCAAGCCCGCGGAAATCGCCGCTTCCCCCGCCGCGTCGAACACGGGCCCCGCATCCGGGAAGGCGGCCATCGCGGCGTCGGCCGCGGCAAGCGCCTCGCGCGCGGCGCGGGCGCCGGACAGCGTCGACACGAGATTGACGTGTGCGGCGAGCGGCGCGTCGGCGCGCGCGACGAGCGTGCGGTAGAGGCCGACCGCGCGTTCGATCCGGCCGGCCAGCGCATCGGCGTTGGCTTCGGCGAGCATTGCGGCGGTGTCGGTGGGAACGCTAGACATGGGCGAGTCGACCGTCAGTCTAACGCGGTCGGGGGGACCGCAGCATGGAAGAAACGCCGACGACCGACGCGATCCGCGAGCTGGAATGCCTCGCCTTCAACGCCTGGCCGGCGCTGCAGACGCTCGTCCACGACGGCTGGCTCCTGCGTTTCTCGCACGGCCACACCAAGCGCTCGAATTCCGCCAACGCGCTGTGGCCCGGCCGGCTGCCGCTCGACGCCCGCATCGCGCATGTCGAGACGCTCTACCGCCAGCGCAACCTCCTGCCGACCTTCCGCATCACGCCGCTCGCCGAGCCGGGGCTCGATGCGGCGCTCGCCGCGCGCGGCTATGCGGCACTCGACCCCACGCTCGTGATGCAGGCGCCGCTGGCGCCGCTCGCCGCGGCGGACGGCGCGGGCGTCGAACTCGTGGAGCGCGCGGGCGGCGGCTGGGCCGACGCCTTCGCCGACGCGACGCAGGTCGGGCCCGCGACGCGCGGCGTATTGGGCGAGATGCTGGCGGCCGTCGTACCGCCGGCGCGCTTCGCGCGCACGCGCGACGCGCAAGGGGACCTCGCCTTCGGCATGGGTGTCGTCGAGGGCGACGCGCTGGGCATCTTCGAAATGTTCACCGCCGTCCGCGCCCGGCGCATGGGCCACGCCGCGCGGACGATCGCGGCACTTGCGCGTTGGGCGGCGGGGCGCGGGGCGCGGCGCGCCTATCTCCAGGTCGTCGCCGACAACGCGCCCGCGCGGGCCCTGTACGCACGGCTCGGCTTTCGCGAAGCCTACGCGTACGCCTACCGCCGCCTCACCGTTTGATGTTGACCACCTCCTGCAGCATCTCGTCGGCCGTCGTGATGATCTTGGCGTTGGCCGAATAGGAACGCTGGGCGACAATCATCTTCGTGAACTCCGTGCCGATGTCGACGTTGGAGTTCTCGAGGCTGTTGGGATTGATGCCGCCCGCCCCGCCCGTCTGCGTGGCGTTGAAGCCGATGAACCCGGCGGCCGGATCGTCGAGGAACGCCTCGCCGTTCTGCCGCACCAGACCCTTCGCATTGTTGAAGGTCGCGAGCGCGATCTGGTACTGCACGAGGCGCTGGCCGTTCGAATACGTCGTGAAGATGTTGCCGTTCTTGTCGATGCCCACGCCGTTGTAGATTCCGGCCGCGTAGCCGTCGGCCGTGACGGTCGAGATCGAGATCGTCGTGCCGCCGAACTGCGTGAGGCCGCCGGGCTGGGACAGCGCCGAGGCGACGGTCGGGATCGCCTTGTTCGGCGCGCCGAACTCGATGTTGATGTTCTGCGGCGGGGCGGCCGCAAGCCCCGGCGCGCTGTAGCTGACCGCAAGGCGGCCGTTGGCCGGGTTGACCGTGCCGCTGAACGTGGCCGCGTTGGTCGACTGCGGGTTGGTGATGCCCGTCAGCAGGCCGGCATCCACGCCCACCGTGATGCCGAACGAATAGTCGACCGCGATGCTTTCCACACCCGTGGCCGAGCTGTTGGGCGCCGTGATGACGAGGCGCCACTGCGGCACCGTGCCCGCCGCCGAGGCCGGGATCGCCGCCGTGCCGGTGGAGGCCGACGCCGCCACGCCCGGCAGCGTGCCGCCGACCGTCGAGCGGTTGTACCAGGTGAGCGAATAGGCGCGCGCCGCGCCGTTGGCGTCGGTCACGGTGATCGTGCCGCCGTTGTAGACCGTGCCCGGTGCGGCGTTGGCCGGAAGGTTCGCCGCGTAGATCGAGCGCGACGTGGGCAGTGCGGGAAGCTGGCTCTGGTCGATCTGCACGGGCGCGAGCGGGCCGGCGCTGGGCGACGGGTTGGGCACCGCCGTCGTCGGGCGCGGCACCGAACGGGCGAACAGGAACTTGCCGGCGCCGTTCACGAGAAAGCTGTTCTGGTCGAGCGCGAAATCGCCGCGCCGCGTGAACTGTGTGATGTTGTTGCCCGTGAAGCCGCCCGCCGTGGTCGAGCCGTCCTGCACCGGCAGCCAGCCCGCCCCCGTGATCGCGACCGCCGTCGCCGAGGCGTCCTGCACGATCGAGCCCTGCAGGTCGTTGATGAAGTTCGGGCGTGCGGTCACGCCGCCGGGGCTGAAGAAGCGCGACGCCGAGGTCGACACGTAGCTCGAGAAGTTCGAGTCCACGCGCTTGAAGCCGGTCGTCTGCGAGTTCGATACGTTGTCCGAGATGTAGTTGATCGCCGTCT
>JAYRKO010000436.1:0-3038 GCA_041905745.1 Tagaea sp.
CTGAAGAACTGTTCCGCGAAGACGGCTACCTGAAGACGGCCGAGGCCGTCGTGCGCGCGGCGTCGGCGGAAGGCGTCGTCCTCGACCGCACCGTTTTCTATCCCGCCGGCGGCGGCCAGCCGGGCGATACGGGCGTGCTCGTGCGCGCCGACGGCACGCGCATGGCCGTCGCCGACACGCGCAAGGGGCCCGAGGGCATCCTGCACGTGCCCGCCCCCGGCGAGGCGCTTCCCGCCCCCGGCGAGAAGGTGACGCTCGAGATCGACTGGGAACGCCGTCACCGCCACATGCGCATGCACACGGCGCTGCATCTCCTCTGCGCGGTGATCCCGGCCGGCGTCACCGGCGGGCAGATCGGCGCCGACCGTTCGCGCCTCGATTTCGATCCCGGCGAGGTCGTGTTCGACAAGGCGCACATCGAAACCGAGATCAACCGCCTGATCGCCGAGGACCGCAAGGTGGCGCCGCGCTGGGTCGACGAAAGCGAGCTCGACGCCAAGCCCGAACTGGTGCGCACGATGTCGGTCAAGCCGCCGCGCGGCACGGGCCGCCTGCGCCTGCTGGAGATCGACGGCACCGACCTGCAGCCCTGCGGGGGCACGCACGTGGCGCACACGGCCGAGATCGGCCGCATCGTCGTCGAGAAGATCGAAAGCAAGGGCAAGCGCAACCGCCGCGTGGTGTTGGCGCTGGCCTGACGGGGCGTTGCGTCATCGCGTCGCAATACCCCAGTAGTAGTACGGGTTTCCGGATGATCGGGCGGGCGGGGAGTGCTAGCCTCGCGCGCGCTGAAAGCCGGAAATCCGAAAACCGGAACCGAACGGGAGACATCGCATGACGAACCGCAAACTCCATCTGGCGATGGCCGGGGCCCTCGCGGCGCTGTGCCTGGCCACGGGCGCCGAGGCCCAGCCGCTGCGGCTGCTGACCTGGGCCGACTATGCGCCCAAGGAAGTCGTCGACCAGTTCACCAAGGAGACGGGCATCGCCGTCGAGGTGACGCTGTCGAACAACGAGGAGATGATTTCCAAGCTGCGCGCCACGCAGGGCGCGGGCTTCGACCTCGCCCAGCCCAGCCAGGATCGCATCCTCGGGCCGCAGCAGGAATTCCAGATCTACAAGCCGCTCGACGTGTCCAAGATCAAGGGCGAGCTTTTCATCGCCTCGATGCTGGAAGCCACGAAGAAGAACACCACGGTGGCCGGCAAGGTCTACGGCGTGCCGCACATCTGGGGCACGGACGGGCTCGTCGTGAACACGAAGCTGGCGCCGAACGTGAAGGACTATTCCGACCTGTGCGCCGCCGGCCTCGACAACAAGGTCAGCTTCCGCACGAAGCGGCCCACGCTGATCGCCTTCGCCTTCGCCGCCGGCATGGACCCGTTCGCCAGCTACGGCAACGCCCAGGCCTATACGGCGATGATGGAGAAGGTCGGCGCCACGCTCGCCGCCTGCAAGAAGAACGTGAAGTTCTTCTGGGAAGGCAAGGACCCGCTGCTGGCCGCGCTGCGCTCGGGCGAGGTCGTGGCCGCGATGGCGTGGGACACCGGCGGCTGGAAGCTGAACGGCGAGCTGCCGCACATCAAGTTCGTCGCGCCGAAGTCGGGCGCGCTGGGCTGGATCGACACCTTCGCCATCCCCGCGCGCGGCCGCAACGACGCGGCCGCCTATGCGTGGATCAACTTCAACATGCGCCCCGAGATCGCGGCGAAGGTGGCGGCCTCGGCCGGTAACTTCAGCGCCTCGAAGGGCGCCGACGCGCTGACGCAGGGCGCTCTCAAGCAGCAGTTCCAGGAGAGCTTCCCCCAGGCCGCGATCGACAATATCAAGTGGTACCCGGCCGTTCCGGCCGGCGTGGAAGACATCGAGGGCAAGGTCCTCGACCGCCTGAAGGCGGGTTCCTGACCGGCGCATGCGACGGGGACGGCCGGCATCGCCGGCCGTCCCTTCGCGTCCGCGCCGCACGGACAGCGACATGAACGAACCTGCCGACCTTTCCCTTTCGCGCGTCACCAAGCGCTTCGGCGCGCATGCCGCGGTGGACGCGGTCGATTTCTCCGTGGCGCGCGGGCGCTTTTTCTCGATCCTCGGCCCCTCGGGCTGCGGCAAGACCACGCTGATGCGCATGATCGCGGGCTTCGAGACGCCCAGCGAGGGCGACATCGCCATCCGCGGCGCCTCGATGCTGGGCGTGCCGGCCAACCGCCGCCCGGTCAACATGGTCTTCCAGAACCTGGCGCTGTTCCCCACGATGACGGTGGGCGAGAACGTCGCCTACGGGCTTGCGTGCCGGGGCATTGCGCGCGGCGAGCAGGAGGCGCGCGTGCGCGCGATCCTGTCGCGCGTCGGGCTCGAGGCGTTCGCCGACCGGCGCGTCACCCAGCTTTCCGGCGGCCAGCGACAGCGCGTGGCGATCGCGCGCTGCCTCGTGCTGGAGCCCACGCTGCTGCTGCTCGACGAGCCGCTGGGGGCGCTCGATCTCAAGCTGCGCGAGCACATGAAGATCGAGCTCAAGCGCCTGCAGGCCGAATTCAACACGACGTTCGTCTACATCACCCACGACCAGTCCGAGGCGCTGGTCATGTCCGACACGGTCGCTGTCATGAACCGCGGCCGCTTCGAACAGGTGGGCAGCCCGCGCGAACTCTACCGCGACCCGGCCAGCGCCTTCGTGGCCGGCTTCGTGGGCGACACGAACCGCTGGGAGGCGCAGTTCGAGGCGCCAAGCCGCGTGCGGCTGGCGGGCGGCGCTTCGGTCGCGGGCCGCCGCGAGGGCCCGCCCTCGGCCGGCCCCGCGACATGCTTCGTGCGGCCGGAATCGGTGGCGCTTGCCCCTTCGGCCGAGGCGCTGTCCGGCCTCGAGAACCGTTTCGCAGGCACGGTCGCGGCCGTGCTGTTCGACGGCGCCAATTCCACCTTGCTGGTGCACGCGCGCGAGGGCTTCGAGCTGCGCGCCACGCTGCCGCAGACCGGCGCGCTGGCGGGCGTGGAGAAGGGCGCGCCGGTGCATTTCGGCTGGTCGGCCGACGCGGCGCGGA
>JAYRKO010000437.1:0-3033 GCA_041905745.1 Tagaea sp.
TACATTCCGATTCCGGGGATCGATCCGGGCATCCTGCGCGAGATCTTCGAAAGCCAGCGCGGCGGCATCCTGGGCATGTTCGACATGTTCTCGGGCGGCGCCCTCGGGCGCATGACGCTGTTCGCGCTCAACATCATGCCGTACATCACGGCGTCGATCATCGTCCAGCTGATGACGGCCGTCTCGCCCACGCTCGAGTCCCTGAAGAAGGAAGGCGAGGCGGGCCGCAAGACGCTCAACCAGTACACGCGCTACCTGACGCTGCTGCTCGCCTGCTTCCAGTCCTTCGGCATCGCGGTCGGTCTCGAAGGCATGCAAGGCTCGGTCGGCGCCGCCGTGCTCGATCCGGGTCTCGCCTTCCGCTTCACCTGCGTCGTCACGCTGACGGGCGGCACGATGTTCCTGATGTGGCTGGGCGAGCAGATCACCCAGCGCGGCGTGGGCAACGGCACCTCGCTCATCATCTTCGCGGGCATCATCGCCAACCTGCCGCTGGCGCTTGGCAACACGCTGGAGATGGGCCGCACCGGCGCATTGTCGACCTTCGTCATCATCGTGCTGCTGGTGATGTCGGTGCTGGTCGTCATGGCGATCGTGTTCATCGAGCGCGCGCAGCGCCGCATCGTCGTGCAGTATCCGAAGCGCCAGGTCGGCAACAAGATGTTCGGCGGCGAGTCCTCGCACCTGCCGCTGAAGCTCAACACGTCGGGCGTGATCCCGCCGATCTTCGCGTCGTCGTTGCTTCTGCTGCCGCTCACCTTCGCGAACTTCAACCGCGAGGGCGAGATCCCCGTGCTCACGTGGCTCACCACGTATCTGGCGCACGGCCAGCCGCTCTACATCGCGCTCTACATCGCGCTCATCGTGTTCTTCGCGTTCTTCTACACTGCCGTCGTCTTCAATCCGGCCGAGACGGCCGACAATCTGAAGAAGTACGGCGGCTTCGTGCCGGGCATCCGGCCGGGCAAGAACACGGCCGACTATCTCGACTACGTGCTGACCCGACTGACGGTGTTCGGTGCGGCCTATCTCTCGGCGATCTGCGTGCTGCCCGAAATCCTCATCAGCCAGTATTCGGTCCCGTTCTATTTCGGCGGCACGTCGCTGCTGATCGTCGTTTCGGTCACCATGGACACGGTCGCGCAGGTCCACTCGCACCTGCTCGCGCACCAGTACGAAGGCCTCATCAAGAAGTCCAAGCTGCGCGGCGCGCGGCGCTAGGACCATAAAAGAGGGAGAGAGCCGGAGCCATGAACATCGTACTTCTGGGGCCGCCGGGTGCCGGCAAGGGCACGCAGGCCAAGCGAATCGAGAAGGCGCTCGGGCTCGTCCAGCTCTCCACCGGCGACATGCTGCGTGCGGCCGTCGCCGCCGGCACGGAAGTCGGCAAGAAGGCGAAGGCTGTCATGGAAGCGGGCAAGCTCGTCTCCGACGACATCCTGATCGCGATGATCTCCGACCGGATCGGCGAAGCGGACTGCAAGAACGGCTTCATCCTCGACGGCTTCCCGCGCACGGTCGCGCAGGCCGAAGCGCTCGACAAGATGCTCGCCGCGCGCGGCCTCAAGCTCGACCACGTGATCGAGATGCAGGTCGACGATGCGGCCCTGGTCGAGCGCATTTCGGGTCGTTTCAGCTGCAAGGATTGCGGCGCGGTCTATCACGACAAGACCAAGCCCGCGAAGGTCGCCGGCAAGTGCGATTCGTGCGGTTCGACCAACATGGTCCGCCGCCCGGACGACAATGCCTCGACCGTCGCCGCCCGCCTGAAGGCCTATCACGACCAGACGGCGCCCATCATCCCTTATTACCGCACGAAGGGGGCCCTCAAGGCCGTCGACGGGATGGCGGACATGGATGCCGTGACCGGGGCGATCGCCAAGGTCCTCGGCAAGCCGATCCCGGCGATCTGAGGGGCAGGAATGTTGGCGACGCCGGTTGACTCGAAGGGGACCGCCCCTATAATGCGCGCCTCTCGGTGGCCGGCGGGCCATGGCGAGGCGCACGGGTATTGCCGTCGCGCCCGTTCCGCATGGGCGCCGAAGACTGGAACTGGACGAAGGATTTAGCCATTCGGGCCGTCTGCCCCGAACCCCGAAGGGTGGGGGTGAGGACGGCCTCGAACCGAACCGTGAACCCAGGGCGGCCGTAGCCGCCCATACGAAAGACGAAGGAGACCGACGTGGCGCGTATTGCTGGCGTCAACATTCCCACTGCCAAGCGTGTCGTCATTGCGCTTCGCTACATCTACGGTATCGGCCCGGCGCTCGCCGTCGATATCTGCAAGAAGGTGGGAATCCCCGAATCGAAGCGCGTCAACCAGCTCTCCGACGAGGAAGTGCTGAAGATCCGCGAGTGCATCGACCGCGAGTTCCGCGTCGAAGGCGACCTGCGCCGCGAGATCGCGATGAACATCAAGCGTCTCATGGACATGGGTGCGTATCGCGGCCTGCGCCATCGCAAGGGCTTGCCGGTGCGCGGCCAGCGCACGCACACGAACGCGCGTACCCGCAAGGGCAAGGCGCGTCCGATCGCTGGCAAGAAAATCGCCACGCGCAAGTAATTCCGGAAAGCCGAGGATCGACCGATGGCCGAGAAGAAAGCAGCAGCCGCGGGCGCAGGGCGCCCCCGCCGCCGCGAACGAAAGAACATCACGGCGGGCGTGGCCCACGTGAACGCTTCGTTCAACAACACGATGATCACCATCACCGACGCGCAGGGCAACACGATCTCGTGGTCGTCGTCCGGCACGCAGGGCTTCAAGGGCAGCCGCAAGTCGACGCCGTACGCGGCGCAGATGGCCGCCGAAGATGCCGGCAAGAAGGCGATGGAACACGGCATGCGCACGCTCGAGGTCGAGGTGAAGGGCCCGGGCGCCGGTCGCGAGTCGGCGCTTCGCGCGCTGCAGGCCGTCGGGTTCCAGATCACGTCGATCCGCGACGTGACGCCGATCCCGCACAACGGCTGCCGTCCGCCCAAGCGCCGGCGCGTCTGACGCGAACCTGTCCTCCGCGGTGCGCGCGCGGTTTCGCG
>JAYRKO010000438.1:0-3028 GCA_041905745.1 Tagaea sp.
TGGCCGCAGTGGCGGTAGACCACGTCGATGACGTTCTGCACGTCCTTCTTGGTCAGGAGGTTGTTGATCAGCGAGAACGGGACGTTCGGATGGCGCGGCAGGATCTGCGAGAGCAGCATGCGGCCCGGCGTCGTCTTCACGACCTCGATCTTCAGGTTGCCGTCCTTGTCCACGCCGCGGTAGCGGCAGCGGATCTTGGCCTGCAGCGAGACCTGCTTGTGGTAGAGCGCCTGCTCGACCTCGGCGACGTCGCCGAAGGTCAGGCCCTCGCCCGGTTCGCCTTCGCGCTCGAGCGACAGGAAGTACAGGCCGAGCACGACGTCCTGCGACGGCACGATGATCGGCTTGCCGTTCGCGGGCGACAGGATGTTGTTGGTCGACATCATCAGCACGCGCGCTTCGAGCTGCGCTTCGAGCGACAGCGGCACGTGGACGGCCATCTGGTCGCCGTCGAAGTCGGCGTTGAACGCCGTGCAGACGAGCGGGTGCAGCTGGATCGCCTTGCCCTCGATCAGCACGGGCTCGAAGGCCTGGATGCCGAGGCGGTGCAGCGTGGGCGCGCGATTGAGCAGGACCGGATGCTCGCGGATGACCTCTTCGAGGATGTCCCACACTTCGGGACGCTCCTTCTCGACCATGCGCTTGGCAGCCTTGATCGTCGTCGCCATGCCGTAGAGTTCGAGCTTGGCGTAGATGAACGGCTTGAACAGCTCGAGCGCCATCTTCTTGGGCAGGCCGCACTGGTGCAGCTTGAGTTCGGGACCCACGACGATGACCGAGCGGCCCGAGTAGTCGACGCGCTTGCCGAGCAGGTTCTGGCGGAAGCGGCCCTGCTTGCCCTTCAGCATGTCGCTGAGCGACTTGAGCGGACGCTTGTTGGCGCCGGTGATGACGCGGCCGCGGCGGCCGTTGTCGAACAGAGCGTCGACGGCTTCCTGCAGCATGCGCTTTTCGTTGCGCACGATGATGTCGGGCGCGCGCAGTTCCATCAGCCGCTTCAGGCGGTTGTTGCGGTTGATGACTCGGCGGTAGAGATCGTTGAGATCGGACGTCGCGAAACGACCACCGTCGAGCGGCACGAGCGGACGCAGTTCCGGCGGAATGACCGGGATCACGTCCAGCACCATCCATTCCGGCTTGTTGCCGGAATCGACGAACGCCTCGACGATCTTAAGGCGCTTGACGAGCTTCTTGCGCTTGGCGTCGGAGGTGGTCTCGCGCAGTTCCTCGCGGACGCTGTCGCGCTCCTTCTCGAGATCGATCTCGCCGAGCATGCGCTTGATCGCCTCGGCGCCGATCATCGCCTGGAAGGCGTCTTCGCCGTACTCGTCCTGCGCCTTGACGAACGCTTCCTCGGAGAGGAGCTGGTGCATCTTGAGCGGGGTGAGGCCGGGCTCGACGACGACGTAGTTCTCGAAATAGAGCACGCGCTCGAGGTCCCGCAGCGTCATGTCGACGAGCAGGCCGATGCGGCTGGGCAGCGACTTGAGGAACCAGATGTGCGCGACGGGCGAAGCCAGCTCGATGTGGCCCATGCGCTCGCGGCGAACCTTCGAGAGCGTGACCTCGACGCCGCACTTCTCGCACACGATGCCCTTGTACTTCATGCGCTTGTACTTGCCGCACAGGCACTCGTAGTCCTTGATCGGCCCGAAGATGCGCGCGCAGAACAGGCCGTCGCGTTCGGGCTTGAACGTGCGGTAGTTGATCGTCTCGGGCTTCTTGATCTCGCCGTGCGACCACGCGCGGATCTGGTCCGGGCTGGCGATCGTGATCTTGATCTGGTCGAACTGGAGGGGCTTGGCCGGCGCCCCGAAGACGTTCGCGATCTCGTTCTGCATTCCGCTCTCCGTTGGGTCCGGATCGGGACCCGTGTCGGTTCGTCAGAGAAATTCGGCGGACGCGGCCGGGATCGGCCGCGTCCGCAAGTCGGTCAGTAGCCGCGCTGGTTGAGCTCGACGTTGAGGCCCAGCGAACGCAGCTCCTTGACGAGCACGTTGAAGGACTCAGGGATGCCCGCCTCGAAGTTGTCCTCGCCGCGGACGATCGCCTCGTAGACCTTGGTGCGGCCCGCGACGTCGTCGGACTTGACGGTGAGGATCTCCTGCAGCGTGTAGGCGGCCCCGTACGCTTCGAGCGCCCAGACCTCCATTTCGCCGAAGCGCTGGCCGCCGAACTGCGCCTTGCCGCCCAGCGGCTGCTGGGTGACGAGGCTGTAGGGGCCGATCGAACGCGCGTGGATCTTGTCGTCGACGAGGTGGTGGAGCTTGAGCATGTAGATGTAGCCCACCGTGACCGGACGCTCGAAGCGTTCGCCCGTGCGTCCGTCGGTCAGCCACATCTGGCCCGTGCGGGCGAGACCCGCCTGCTCCAGCGCCGCGTTGATGTCGTCCTCGCGCGCGCCGTCGAAGACGGGCGTGGCGATCGGCACGCCGCGGCTGAGATTGGCGCCGAGATCGATCACCTCGGCGTCGGTCAGCTCGCGACCGCCTTCGGTCAGCTCTTCCTTCTTGTAGATCTTCTCGAGCTTCTTGCGCAGCTCGCCGGTCTTGCCCGACTTGGCGACCTTGTCGACGATCTCGCTGATCTCGCGGCCGATCTTGGCCGAAGCCCAGCCCAGATGCGTCTCGAGGATCTGGCCGACGTTCATGCGGCTGGGCACGCCCAGCGGGTTCAGCACGATGTCGACCGGCTGGCCGTCTTCCAGATAGGGCATGTCCTCGGCCGGCATGATGCGGCTGATGACGCCCTTGTTGCCGTGGCGGCCGGCCATCTTGTCGCCGGGCTGGAGCTTGCGCTTCACGGCGACGAAGACCTTGACCATCTTCATGACGCCGGGCGGCAGTTCGTCGCCGCGCTGCAGCTTCTCGACCTTGTCCTCGAAGCGCTTTTCGAGCGCCTTGATCGACTCGTCGAACTGCTTCTTCAGCGCCTCGACGTCCTGCATCACCTTGTCGTTCTTGACGACGACCTGGCGCCACTGGCCGGGGGTGAACTCGCTCCACAGCGCGTCGTCGATCTTGGCGCC
>JAYRKO010000439.1:0-3027 GCA_041905745.1 Tagaea sp.
CTTTTCGGCACGTCGCCGGCGGCGACGAGCTTCGTGTTGTAGGCGATGACGCTGAGGCTCGCGCGCATCGGCGCGGAGAACCCTTCGGGATCGTACGAGCCCTTCGGATAGACCTTCGCCACCTCGTCGGGCAGTGCTGCCGCAAGCCATCCCTCGCGCTTCCAGTAGACGAAGTGCGACGCGTCCGAGCTGTTCACGGTGTCGACGTTGTAGATCTTGCTCGAATATTCCTGGCCGATCTTCGAGAACTGGCGTTCCGCGCCGTTGCGCTCGACATGAACCTTGATGCCCGGGTAGCGCTTCTCGAAGGCCTTGGCGAGATCCTCGGCCACCTTAACGTCGATCGACGTGTAGTAGACGACGTTGCCCTCCTTCTTCGCGGCGGCTTCGAGCTCGGGCGTGATCGAGTAGACCGGGCTCTGCGCGACGGCGGCGCCGGCCTGGAGCAGGCCGAATGCAAGCGTCGCAAGCAATCTTGCCTTCATCTGGGGTTCCTCCTCGTTTTCGGTTCTTCGTCTTTCTTGTTTTCTCAGACGGTCACCGGCCGGCAGCGTTCGGGCGGTAACGTCACCCAGACACGCGCGTCGGCCGGTATCGCGAGATCGGGGGGTGCCGAGGCCCGCAATGGCGTTCCGTCGGCGAGCGCCAGCGAAAGATCGCGCGTCGCGCCGAGGAAGGTTGCCCGCGTCACGCGCGCGGGCAGCGCGCCGGGCGCCTCCCGCGGCAGGACGCCGATTTCGTGGAACCGGATCGACAGGGCGCCCGCAGCGCCCGCCGCGAACGACGGCTCCGCGCAGCGCACGACGCCCGCACCGATGTCGAGGCGCTGCGCGTCGACCGCGCGACCCTGCAGCACGTTGGCGCCGCCCAGGAAGTTCGCGACGAAGCCGGAACGCGGACGCGAGTAGATTTCCTCGGGCGTGCCGGCCTGTTCGATGCGGCCGTGGTTCATCACGACGATCGTGTCGGCCGCCGTCATCGCTTCGGCCTGGTCGTGCGTGACGTAGACGGTCGTGTAGCGGAACTCGTCGTGCAGGCGGCGTACCTCGAAGCGCATCTCCTCGCGCAGTGCCGCGTCGAGATTGGAAAGCGGCTCGTCGAGCAGCAGGATCTCGGGCTCGACGACGAGGGCGCGGGCCAACGCCACGCGCTGCTGCTGGCCGCCGGAAAGCTCGCCCGGGTAGCGCTCGGCGAGATGTTCGAGACGAACGGCCGCCAGCATCGTCTGGACGCGTCGCTCGACCTCCGCGCGCTCGACCTTGCGCAGCGTCAGCCCGTAGGCGACGTTGTCGAAGATCGTCATGTGCGGCCACAGCGCGTAGGACTGGAAGATCATCGACATGCCGCGCCGTTCGGGCGGCAATGCCGATCCCGGCGCCGACAGCACGCGACCGCCGACGTTTACGCGACCGGCACTCGGCTCCATGAAGCCCGCAATGAGGCGCAGCGTCGTCGTCTTGCCGCAACCCGACGGACCCAAGAGGCACACGAGCTTGCCCTTGGCGACCGAAAGATCGATCGAATCGAGGACCGTCTGGCTGCCGTAGCGCTTCGTCAGGCCTTCGAGGACGAGGTGGCTCATGCGACCTCCGATCCGGACGCGTCGGGCTTGCGCGCGCGCCGTCGCAGGTCGCCGGCGCTGACATGCGCCTTCAGGGCGTCGGCTGCGGCTTGCGCGTCGCGCGCGGCAAGCGCGTCGACGATCCGGCGATGCTCGATGTTCGACACGGCAAGACCGCCGCCGCGCAGCAGGCCGTTGCGGCGCACCGTGTGCAGCTCGTTGGTCAGGCGCTGGTACATGTCGAGCAGGCGGCCGTTGCCGGTCATCTCGAAGACGCGCCGGTGGAACTTGAGGTTCAGCGGGAAATAGCGGTGGAACTGGTCGGGATCGAGATAGTGGTCGAGCTCGTCGACATAGGCGCGCAGCTCGACCACCTCGCCGTCCGTGATCCGCGGGGCGAGGATGAGACCGGCCAGCGCCTCGAGCTGTTCGCGCACGACGTACATTTCGCGCGCCTCGGTCTCGCTCACCACCCGCACGAACGCGCCGCGGTTTTTCTCGATGCGCACGAGACCGACGGCCTCGAGTGCGCGCAGCGCCTCGCGCACCGACGAACGCCCGACCCCGAGCCGCGCCGCGATCGCGACTTCCTTGATCTGCTGTCCGGCGTCGAGCTCGCCCGCGAGGATGAGGCGCATCACCTCCGCCTCGACGAGGCTGGAGAGCGAGGTCGTCCGGACGAGGGCGATGGCCGAGGGGGTATCCATCGCGACGTCCTCAGGTTCCGGTGAACTGGGGCTTGCGCTTTTCGAGGAACGCCTTGCGGCCTTCCTTGTAGTCGTTGCTGGCGAAGCACGCGGCGACCATCGCGTCACACGCCGCGATGTCCTGCTTTGCGGCGTCCTTCAGGATCTCGACCGTGCTGCGCTTGATCGTGGCGACCGTCAGCGGCGCGTTGTCGGCGATCGTGTTGGCGATTTCCATCACCGTCGTTTCCAGTTCGCCGTCGGCAACGACGCGGTTCACCATGTTCCAGCGCAGCGCCTCGGCGCTCGTCAGCTGGCGGGCGGTGTAGAAGATTTCCTTTGTCGCCACGGGGCCGATCGTCTCGATGTAGCGGCGCAGGCCGTTGTAGCCGTAACCGAGCCCGAGCTTGGCGGCCGGCAGCGCGAACTTCGAATTTTCCGTCGCGAAGCGCATGTCGCAGCAGATCGCGAGATTGAGCCCGCCGCCGATGCAGTAGCCGCGGATCATCGCGATCGTGGGCTTGGGCATCTGGTAGATGCGCATGTAGACCTTCTCGACGAGCGAATTGTACTTCTGCACGGCCTCTTCCGAGGCGCGCTCGCTCTCGAACTTCGAGATGTCGGCGCCGGACACGAACGCCTTGCCGCCGGCACCCGTGAGCACGATCACGCGCACGTCCTTGTCGGCGAGGAAATCGTCGAGGATCTTCTCGGCGGCTTCCCACATCTCGAAGGAGACGGCGTTGTGCTTCTCGGGATTGTTGAACGTCATGATCCCGA
>JAYRKO010000440.1:0-3025 GCA_041905745.1 Tagaea sp.
CCCCGCGCACGACCAGCGCGACTACGATTTCGCGACCAAGTACGGCCTGGCGATCCGCACGGTCGTCTCGCCCGACGGCGACAAGGCGTTCAAGGTCGGCGGCGAGCCCTATGTCGGCCCCGGCACGCTGATCAATTCGGGCTTCCTCGACGGGCTCGACGTCGAAGCGGCGAAGAAGAAAGTCGGCGAGAAGCTCAAGGCCGACGGCAACGGCGAATCGACGACGATCTGGCGCCTGCGCGACTGGCTCATCAGCCGGCAGCGCTACTGGGGCTGCCCGATCCCGATCGTGCATTGCGATTCATGCGGCGTCGTACCGGTGCCGGCGAGCGAACTGCCCG
This sequence comes from Tagaea sp., assembly GCA_041905745.1. Classification (GTDB taxonomy): domain Bacteria; phylum Pseudomonadota; class Alphaproteobacteria; order CACIAM-22H2; family CACIAM-22H2; genus Tagaea. The sequence continues at coordinate 342 of JAYRKO010000440.1, forward strand.
TGAAGCTGCCCGACGACGTCAGCTTCGAGAAGCCGGGCAACCCGCTCGACCACCATCCGACGTGGAAGCATGTCGGCTGCCCCAAATGCGGCAAGCCGGCGCGCCGCGAGACCGACACGTGCGACACGTTCGTCGATTCCTCGTGGTATTTCGCGCGCTTCTGCAGCCCGCGCGCAGACGAGCCGGTGACGCGCTCGGCCGGCGACTACTGGCTGCCCGTCGACCAGTATGTGGGCGGCGTCGAACACGCGATCCTGCATCTTCTCTATTCGCGCTTCTTCATGCGCGCGATGACCAAGACCGGCCACGGCAAGATCGACGAGCCGTTCGCAGGCCTGTTCACGCAAGGCATGGTCTGCCACGAGAGCTACAAGAGTGCGGAAGGCAAGTGGCTCTACCCGGAAGAGATCGAGCGCAAGGCCGACGGCAGCGTCGTCGAAACCGCGACAGGCAAGCCCGTCACGGTCGGCCGGCGCGAGGTCATGTCGAAATCGAAGAAGAACGTCGTGGCGCCCGCGCGCATCATCGACGAGTACGGTGCCGACACCGCGCGCCTGTTCATGCTGTCCGACAGCCCGCCCGAGCGCGATCTGGAATGGAGCGAAGCGGGCGTCGACGGCGCATACCGTTTCGTCCAGCGCCTGTGGCGCGACGTGACCGAGCCCGACGTGCCGTTCGCGGCCAAGGGAGCGGCGAAGCCCGCGACGCTCGACGCGAAGGCCGACGCGGCCCTGCGCGCCGTCCACAAGACGATCGCGACGGTTTCGGACAATCTCGAGAATTTCCGCTTCAACGTTGCCGTCGCGCAGATCCGCACGCTCGCCAACACGCTGGGCGAACTCGACGCGAAGGCGCCGGGCGCCGACTGGGTGCGGCGCGAAGGTTACGAAACGCTGGTCAAGCTCGTCGGCCCGATGATCCCGCACGTCGCCGAAGCGATGTGGGCCGAACTGGGCCACGCCACGATGCTGTGCCACGAGAGCTGGCCCAAGGCCGACCCCGCGCTGCTGGTCGACGAAAGCGTGACGCTCGCCGTGCAGGTCAACGGCAAGCTGCGCGGCACGATCAGCGTCGCGCGCGACGGCGCCGAACAGGTCGTGAAGGATGCGGCGCTTGCCGTGCCCAACGTGCAGACCGCGATGGCCGGCAAGCCGGCCCGCAAGATCGTCGTCGTGCCGAACAAGATCGTGAACATCGTCGTCTGACGGGCGTTTCGCAGGTACCGCACGATGAGGTCTTGAATTCGGGGGCGGTCGCCGTATCTTGTGTTTCACAAGAAACACAAATGTTCGCCGGAGGAACCATGAACGCCGTTCGCGTTGCCGCCCTTGCCCTCGTCGCCTCGGCGGCCTTTGCGCCGACAGCTTTCGCGCAGGATGCCTGCCCGAACCGCGGCCAGCTCGACACGATCTACTGCGATGCCAACGGCGATCTCGTCGCCGACGTGCCGAGCGATCCGGCCAAGCAGCGCGATCCGTCGAGCCTCGTCTTTGCCTATACGCCGGTCGAAGATCCCGCGATCTACGCCGACCTGCTCAAGCCCTTCGTCGAGCACCTGACGAAGTGCACCGGCAAGCGCGTCGTCTACTACGCGGTCCATTCGAATACGGCGCAGATCGAAGCGATGCGCGCCGGCCGGCTGCACATCGCAGGCTTCTCGACCGGGCCGACGGCCTTCGCCGTCAACATGGCGGGCGCGGTTCCGTTCGCCTCGGGCGGCAGTGCGGCCGGTCCGCGCGGCTACAAACTCATCGCGATCGTCAAGGCTTCGAGCCCCTATCAGTCGCTCGCCGACCTCAAGGGCAAGAAGGTCGCGCACACCTCGCAATCGTCGAACTCGGGCAACCTCGCGCCGCGCGTGCTGTTCCCGCCCAAGGGCCTGACGCCCGACCAGGACTACAAGCCCCTGATGTCGGGCGGCCACGACAAGTCGATCCTGGGCGTCTCGTACGGCGACTACGACATGGGGGCGGTCGCCGACGACGTGTTCGAGCGCATGGTCAACCGCGCCACGATCAAGCGCGAGGATTTCCGCATCGTCTACACGAGCGACGTGTTCCCGACCAACGGCTACGTCCACGCGCACGATCTGAAGCCCGCGCTGTCGGCGAAGGTGCGCGAGTGCTTCTTCAATTACCCGTTCAGCGAGGCGGAGAAGCGCGAGTTCAACGGCGAGGACCGCTACGTGCCGGTGAACTACAAGGACCAGTGGGCCGTCGTGCGCGAGGTGGCCGAGAAATCCGGCACGCCGTTCAACAAGCGCAGCTACGAAGCCGAAGCGCGGCGCGAGGCCGAGGCACTGGCCAAGAAGCAGCAGGCGGCACCGCCGCCCGCAGCGGCCAAGCCCTAGGTCCGCACGAGCCAGAACTGGTAGCCATCGAACAGGCCGGGACCGGCGCGTTCGATCGCTTCCCAGTTCGCGAGGTCGGCGAACGTCTTTTCCTTCGGGAACTTCCTCGCGTATGCGCGCAAGGCCGGCACGTCCTGCGTGCGCGCGGCCGAATGGCCGAGGCTGAAATCGAACCCGAGGAAGCGCAGCGGCAGGCCTTCGAGAAGACGGCGCAGGCCGGCCACGTCGTAGCGGTGCTCCATCACGTGGAAGCACAGGTCGCGCAGCAGGCTTGCCGAATGGAAATCGCCCCATTGCGGCAGCTCGTCCTTGAGCCGCTTGCCGAGCTTGCCGG
>JAYRKO010000441.1:0-3021 GCA_041905745.1 Tagaea sp.
CCGGCCGTGTCCTTGTACGGATCGCCGACCGTGTCGCCGGTCACCGCCGCCTTGTGGGCGTCGGAACCCTTGCCGCCGTAGTGGCCCTCTTCGATGTACTTCTTCGCATTGTCCCACGCGCCGCCGCCCGAGGTCATCGAGATGGCGACGAACAGGCCCGTCACGATCGTGCCCAGCAGCATCGCACCCATCGAGGCGAAGGCTTCCGCCTGGCCCGCGATGACGCGGATGACGACATAGAGCACGACGGGCGCCAGCACCGGCAGCAGCGAGGGAACGATCATTTCCTTGATCGCCGCACCCGTCAGCATGTCGACGGCCTTGCCGTAGTCCGGCTTGCCCGTCCCGGCCATGATGCCCGGGATCTCGCGGAACTGGCGGCGCACTTCCTCGACGACCGAACCGGCCGCCTTGCCCACCGCCGTCATGCCCATCGCGCCGAACAGGAACGGCAGCGAGCCGCCGATGAACAGGCCGACGACCACGTACGGGTTGGTGAGGCTGAAGTTGACGCTGTCCGCGATCGCCGGGAACAGGCGCTTCAGGTCGTAGATGTACGCCGCGAACAGCACGACCGCCGCAAGGCCGGCCGAACCGATCGCGTAGCCCTTCGTGACCGCCTTGGTCGTGTTGCCCACCGCGTCGAGCGCGTCGGTGAACTTGCGCACGTCCTTGGGCAGGCCCGACATTTCGGCGATGCCGCCGGCGTTGTCGGTGACCGGGCCGTAGGCGTCGAGCGCCACGATGATGCCGGCCAGCGCCAGCATCGTCGTCGCGGCGACGCCGATGCCGTAGAGGCCGCCCGTCAGGTACGATACGAGGATGCCCGCGCAGATCACGACGACCGGCAGGAACGTCGATTCCAGCGAGACCGCGAGGCCCTGGATGACGTTCGTGCCGTGGCCGGTCTGCGAAGCGGCGGCCACCGAACGGACCGGACGGTAATCCGTGCCCGTGTAGTATTCGGTGATCCACACCAAGAGCGCCGTCACGGCCATGCCGACGAGGGCGCACAGGAACATGCCGAAGCCCGTCGAGTTGCCGACCTTCGTGTCGAAGCCGATGTACTGCTGCGTCACGAAGTAGATCAGCACGGTCGAAACGACGCCCGTCACGATGAGCGCCTTGTAGAGCGCCTTCATGATGTTGCCGTCCGCGCCGAGCTTGACGAAGAACGTGCCCGCGACCGAGGCCGCGATGCACACGCCCGCGATCAGCAGCGGGTACATCATCATCGTCTCGACCTGCGCGCCGGTGAAGAAGATCGTGGCGAGCAGCATCGTGGCGACGATCGTCACCGCGTAGGTCTCGAACAGGTCGGCGGCCATGCCGGCGCAGTCGCCGACGTTGTCGCCCACGTTGTCCGCGATCACGGCCGGGTTGCGCGGATCATCCTCGGGGATGCCCGCCTCGACCTTGCCGACGAGGTCGGCGCCGACGTCCGCACCCTTGGTGAAGATGCCGCCGCCCAGACGCGCGAAGATCGAGATCAGCGAGGCGCCGAACGAGAGCGCCACCAGCGCTTCGACCGTGGCCGCCGAGGTGGCGCCCTTCCACGAGCCGAGGATGCCGAAATAGCCAGTCACGCCGATGATGCCGAGGCCGACGACGAGCAGGCCCGTGATCGCACCCGCCTTGAAGGCGATGTCGAGCGCCGGCTGCAGGCCGCCGCGCGCGGCTTCCGCCGTGCGCACGTTGGCGCGGACCGAGACGTTCATGCCGATGTAGCCGGTGGCGCCCGAAAGCACCGCGCCGACCACGAAGCCGAGCGCCACGTGGATGCCCAGCGTGAACGCGAGCACGAGGGCGACGATCACGCCCACGAGCGCGATCGTGCGGTACTGGCGGTTGAGATAGGCGCCAGCGCCTTCGGCGATGGCGGCGGCGATCTTCTGCATGGTTTCGTTGCCTGCAGAAACCGCGACGACCTGGCGGTAGGCGACCAATCCGTAAAGGATGGCGAGCACACCGCACGCGATGATGAGCCAATACGCGCCTGACATGAGATCCGGTCCTTTATTTATCTTTTAGGTTCAATGCCTTCCTTTGGGACTCGCTTGCGCGTGTCCGCAAAAGCGGCCGGAACATGCCAGATGCCCCCCCTTCGCGCAAGCTTTGCGCGGGGGCGCCCAAGCCCGGGTTTCGGCCCGGATTTCAATCGTCTGGAGGCCGTAGGCGGCCGATCGGCGGCGGCTAGACCGTCTTGCGGCGCGAGATCGTCCAGAGCCAGACGAGCGCCGCAAGCGATGCGACGACGACGGGCAGCGAACCGGCATTCATCGCCGACCAGCCGACGCTGTTCTGCAGCCAGCCCGATGCAGTGGCCGCCGCCGAGACGGTGCCGAAAACGAAGAAGTCGTTCGCCGCCTGCACCTTTGCCTTCTCCGACGGCGCGTAGGTCTGCGTGAGCAGCGACGTGGCGCCGACGTAGAGGAAGTTCCAGCCGAGCCCGAGGACCGCGAGGCCGATGTAGAAATGCCAGAAGTCGATCCCGGCGAGCGCGATCAGCGCGCATATGCCGAGCAGGGCCGCCCCCGCCATCATCATGTTGAGGAGCCCGAAGCGCGCTATCAGCGAGCCGGTGAAGAACGACGGCAGGAACATGGCAAGCGCATGCCCCTGGATCGTGCGCGCCGCATCGACGAACGTGAAGCCGCACGCAACCATCGCCAGCGGCGTGGCGTTCATCAGCAGCGACATCGTCCCGTAGGCGACGACGCCCGAGAACACTGCGACCGCCGCCTTCGGCTGGGAGAGAATGACCGCCAGCGGTCGACCGACCGCCGCGCGCTCCGCCGCCGCCGGAACCGGAATGTCGACGAACTGCACCACCACGAAGGCCACGACGCCGGTAAGCGACACGGCAACGAACGACCCGGCGAATTCGACCGGCGCGAACAGGTCGTGCGTGAGATGGGCCATCTCCGGACCGACGATCGCCGCAATCACGCCGCCGCCGATCACCAGGCTGATCGCGCGACCGCGCGCGTTCTCCGGCAGGCCGTCGGCGGCCGCGAAACG
>JAYRKO010000442.1:0-3013 GCA_041905745.1 Tagaea sp.
CGGACCGCCAGCCGCGAGCTGGCGCTGGAACAGCGGCACGACCGAACCGGACGAGCCAAGCACGTTGCCGAAGCGCACCGTCACGAACCGCGTGCCGCCCGCCGCGGCGTCGAGCGTCTGGCACAGCATCTCGGCCACGCGCTTGCTTGCGCCCAGCACGTTCGTGGGATTGACGGCCTTGTCGGTCGAGATGAGCACGACGGCCTGCACGCCGGCGTCCAGCGCCGCGTCGGCGACGTTTCGCGTGCCGATCGCGTTCGTGAGGATGCCTTCGCACGGATTGGCCTCGAGCAGCGGAACGTGCTTGAGGGCCGCCGCGTGGAACACGATCTCGGGCCGGCAGCGGCGCATGACGCCGGCGAGCCGAGCGGCGTCGCGCACGTCGGCAATGGTCGCCTCGCGCGGCACGTCCGGCCACGTCTCGGCGATCTCGCGGTCGATCGCGTAGAGCTGGAATTCCGAACTGTCGAGAAGCGCCAGCGAAGCGGGCCCCCGCGCGGCGACCTGACGGACGAGCTCGCTGCCGATGCTGCCGCCCGCACCCGTGACGAGCACGCGCCGGCCGCGCACGAGCCGGTCCATCGCGTCGCGATCGAGCACGGTCTGCGGCCGGCCGAGCAGGTCTTCGATGGCGATCGGATTGACCTCGAGCGCCGCATCGGCAGCACCGCCGGCCGACAGCGCGTTGATGCGCGGCAGTCGGACCGCCGTCATGCCGCAGCGGTCGGCAAGATCGACGAGTGCGGCCAGCGCCTCGCCGTCCGTCGGCGGCGAGGCGATTACCAGCCGCTGAGGGCGCAGCCCGCGCTTGTGCAGCAACGCGACGATGCTTTCAAGCGCTTGCGGCGTGCCGAGGACCTCGACGCCGCCCATCCGCCGGCCCTGCCGGCGTTCGGCGTCGTCGAGGATGCCGACGACGTAGTAGGGCGCGCGCCGGCGGCGACGGTTGGCCTGCAGGAAAAGCTCCGCACCGTCGTTGGCGCCGACGATGAGGACCTGAACCTGATCGTCGCGCGGTCCGCCCGTCGTCAGGTCGAGCCGGCCTTCGCGCACGCTGCGATAGAGCAGGCGCGGCGCCACGAGCAGCGCGAACAGCACGAACCAGTTGATCAGCAGGACCGCACGCGGCATTTCGGCCAGGCGCGACCAGAAGAACATCGCGGGCAGGAAGATGAGGATCGCGAGCGTGACCGCGCGCGCGACCAGCACCATCTCGTCGACCGCGACGTAGCGCCACACCCCGCGCGGCAGCCCGGTCATCCAGAAAGCCAATGCCGCGGCGAGCGAGAACGTGACGGCGCCGCCCACGAGAAGCCCGTTCGAGTAGTCGAACATGCCCTCACCCACGCGCAGATAGAGCGACGCGTAGAAAGAAAGGACCGCCATCGCGACGTCGTGGAACATCGACAGCGTCACGCGGTCGAAGCGCTGGATGAACTTGCCGGACCCGAAATTGGCCATCGGCGCGTGCCCGCCTCTAGAGCGTCATGTAGCGCAGGCCGGCGGGCATCGCCATACCGCGCCACAGGCCCTTGACGTCGAAGACGACTGCGTCGGAGCGCGCAAGCGCGCCGAGACCGGCTTCCGGCAGGCGGGCGAACGTCGCGTGCGCCACCGCCAGCACGACGGCGTCGTAGCGTTTGCCGGCCGACAGTTCCGCAAGGACGGTCTGGCCGTATTCGTGCCGTGCTTCGGCCGGATCGACGATCGGGTCGTGCACGTCCACGCGATGGCCCAGCGCCTCGAGATCGCGAACGACCTCGATCACTTTCGTGTTGCGTAGGTCGGGCACGTTCTCCTTGAAGGCGAGCCCGAGGACCAGGATCTCGGCCGGGCCGGACCGTCCGACCATCAGGGCGCGGGCGAGCTGGGCGGCGACGTATCCGGCCATGCCGTCGTTGATGCGACGACCGGCGAGAATCACTTCGGGGTGATGGCGAAGGCGCGTCGCCGCCTCGGCGAGATAGTACGGATCGACGCTGATGCAGTGGCCGCCGACCAGGCCCGGCGCGAAGGGCAGGAAGTTCCATTTCGTGCGCGCGGCCGCCAGCACGTCGTAGGCGGACAGGCCCATCTTGTTGAAGATCATCGTCACTTCGTTGATGAAGGCGATGTTGATGTCGCGCTGCGCGTTCTCGATGACCTTGGCGGCTTCCGCCGTGCGGATGTCGCGCGCCAGGAACACGTTGCCGCCGTTGATCGACCCGTACATCTCGCCGAGCGCCTTGGTGACGGCGTCGGTCTGGCCCGCGACCACCTTCGTGATGCGCGAGACGGTGTGCGTCCGGTCGCCGGGATTGATGCGCTCGGGGCTGTAGCCGAGATGGAAGTCGCGCCCGCACGCGAGGCCGGAGGCCTTCTCGATCTCCGGTCCGACGATGTCCTCGGTGACGCCCGGATAGACCGTGCTTTCCAGCACGACGATGCCGCCCTTGCCGATCGCCTTGCCCACAGTGCGACTCGCCGCGACGACCGCACCCAGATCGGGCCGGTTGGCGGCGTCCACCGGTGTCGGCACCGTGATGATGAAAACATCCGCGCCGGCGATGGCTGCCGGATCGACGCTGGCGACGAGCTTCGCGGAGCGCAGCTCGTCCGCATCGACCTCGCCGGTCCGGTCGTGCCCGTCGTTGAGCTCGTCCACGCGGCTGCGGTCGAGATCGAATCCGGTCACGGCGTATCGCTTCGCCAGCTCGATGGCGAGCGGCAGCCCGACATAGCCGAGGCCGATTACGGCGATTCTCGAAATAGGATTCATATCTCGCACCAGCAAGTCCGGATGCCCTTCGTAGCGGCCTTGTCCGGCGGGCGCAAGTGGCGGAAATCGCTCGAATTCGTCCGTCGTTCCGCTGCTTTGCAAAGTGTGGCGGCACCCCTTAGTGTCGCCGGAACGTCAAACGGGACGCGGAATCGGGAGCGTCATGCGCGCGCGCAAGTTCGGCCGGACCGGATTCGAGGTTTCGGAGATCGGTTTCGGAACGTGGGGCATCGGCGGGTTCGTGGCCGGGGCCTC
>JAYRKO010000443.1:0-3002 GCA_041905745.1 Tagaea sp.
CGCACGGCTCGTTCGAGACGGGCGAATTCCGGGCGCGGTTCGTGCGCTCCGATCGGCGCATGATCGTGTCCGGCGTGAATATGATCGTGATGGTGGTCGCCGCTCATCCGCGTCCTCCGGGTTCGAGCCAGCTTTCGTAGATATCGGCCGTCAATGTTTCGCGCCCGCGCGCAGTACCCGGGAAGAGCGCGTCCCGCTCGAAGGCAATCATGTAGAGGGGCAGCTTCGGCAACCCGTTTCCGCCGAAGGCGAGTTCTTCGGGGTTCGCGTAGTCGCCCATGAGACGCAGGACCGTGCCTTCCCGTCCGCGAACGAAATGCGGCGTGCGGACATGCACCTTGCGGCCGGCTGCTTCCGGCCATGCGTCGCGCACGCGCACGCGGTCGCCGACGGCAAACCTCATCCTTCCTGCTCCTTCAGTTCGGCGAGCTTGAGGACGAGTTCTTCCTCGCCGATCACGTCCTTGTGGACGAGCACGTCTGCGATCGCGTGGATCCACTTCTCGTAGTAGGCGAGATCGTCATATTCGTCCGGCGGCAGGGATTCGATCGCGTTGCGCAGTTCGTCGACGCGGACCAGCCGGCGCGACGCGTGCGAAAGCAGGTTCATGAGGGCGTCGACCTGCTTGTCGAACTGGGTGAGCGCGTGCTCGGCCCGGTCGATGGGCTGCGAAAGGAACGGCTCGACGCCGCCCATGTCGTGATGCGAACGATGCGAGGTTTTCATTTGCGCCGAGCGTAGCGGAAGGTGCGCGAGGAGCCAAGCTGCGTCCACGACACGGGTGTACTCGCCCTCCATGTTCGCGAGCGACAATGCGTGAACGTCCTCGGCCGGCACGATGCGGCCGTCGGCAAGCTTCTTGTCGAACGTCCAGCAGGCATCGCCGACCAGCCAACTATCGAAGCCCAGATTGCCGGCCATGCGCACGGTCGCCTCGACGGAGTTGCTTGTCGAAACGCCAGCGAACACGACCGGTGGCGACCCGGCTGCGCGCAGGCAGTCCTCGAGGCCGGTGCCGATGAACGCGCTGTTGGTGCGTTTGGCTTCGATGCGTTCGCCCGGCAGCGGCAGAAACGCCGGTTTGAAGTCGTTGCCCGGTTGACCCGGCCGGTAGCCGCTGTCCGGAAAGGTCGAATCGTGGCGGACATGCACGACGGGAAGGCCCGCGCGACGCCAGGCATCGAGCAAAGCCGCGATGTTCTTCTCCGCCGCCGGATTGTTGCGACGGCCCCAGTAGGGCATGTCGATCGCCTTCTGCAGGTCGATCAGGATCAGGACGGCGCCGGACGGAAATTCTGACATGCCGTCAGTCTACACCGGCAGCCGTCAGAGCAGACCCATGCTTTTGAAGCTGGCGTGGCCTTTGCGTCCGATGACGAGATGATCGTGGACCGTCACCCCGATGGCAGACAGCGCCTTGGCGATCTCGCGCGTGATGTCGATGTCCGCCCGGCTCGGTGCTGGATCGCCGGACGGGTGGTTGTGCACGAGGATCACGGCCGTGGCAGAGAGTTCGAGACAGCGCTTCGCCACCTCACGCGGATAGACGGGGGCGTGGTCGACGGTGCCGGCCTGCTGCACCTCGTCGTGGATCAGTCGATTGCGCCTGTCGAGGAAGAGCAGGCGGAAATGTTCCGTCTTCGCGCGGGCCATATCGGCTCGGCAATAATCGATAAGCTGCTGCCAGCCGGAGAGAACCGGCTGGGCCATCGCCTCTTCCCGTGCCAGTCGCACCGCGGCCTCGCGGACCGCCAGAACTGCGTCGATCGCCACTTCGCCTAGGCCGTCGATGCGGGCGAGATCGGTCCTGCCCGCCGACAGGACGCCGGCGTAGCTTCCGAAGTGATCGATGAGAGCTTTGGCGAGCGGTTTCACGTCCCGCCGCGGAATGGCGGCGAACAGCAGAAGTTCGAGCAACTCGTAGTCTTCGAGTCCCGATCCGCCGGTGCGGCGGAAGCGTTCCCTCAGTCGTTGCCGGTGGCCGTGATAGTGCGGCGGATCGCCATCTTCCGGTCCCGGCATCTGCCCATCCAAATCGATCTCGTGCCCGTTTGCGCGGATCGATATTAGCGGCCGTTTCGCCGGAAACAACTGCCGGTTATGTAGCGTATGGCGGCTTGTCGAGGCCCTTCGGCGAGGCGGTGAATATCTCCACACCGCTTTCGGTGACGCCGACCGAATGTTCGAACTGTGCCGAAAGCGATCGATCCTTCGTGACGGCGGTCCAGCCGTCCGAAAGCACCTTAACGCGCCAGTCGCCAGCGTTGATCATCGGCTCGACCGTAAAGAACATGCCGGCGCGCAGGACGAGGCCCTCGCCGGGCTTGCCGTAATGCAGGACGGACGGCGAATCGTGAAAGACCCGGCCGAGACCGTGACCGCAGAAATCCCTGACGATGGAAAAGCGCTGCGCTTCCGCGTGCCGCTGAATGGCCGCACCGATGTCGCCCAGCGTCGCACCGGGGCGGATCACGGCAAGTCCACGCATCATCGCGTCATAGGTCGTATCGACGAGTTTGCGCGCCTTCACGCCCACATCGCCGACCAGGTACATCCGGCTTGAGTCGCCATGCCAGCCATCGAGCACCGGCGTCACGTCAATATTCAGGATGTCGCCATCCTCGAGCACCTTGTCGCCCGGAATGCCGTGACAGACGACGTGGTTCACGGAGGTGCAGATCGACTTCGGAAAGCCCTTGTAGCCGAGCGGCGCGCAGATTCCGCCACGCTCGACGATGAAGTCGTGGCAAAGCCTGTCGATCTGATCCGTCGTGACGCCTGGCTTGACATGCGGCGTGATGAAATCGAGCGTTTCGGCCGCAAGGCGTCCGGCACGCCGCATGCCTTCGAAATCGGCGGGGCCGTGCAGTTTGACGGCGCGACCGTCCGAATCGACCGGGGGGGAGGCGAGGAGGGTCTCGTTCATGCCGGCAATCTAGTCCGCACGGCCGGATTGTTCCAGTGGTGGGGACAGGCGTGCGGCGCCGAACACATCTTCCCCT
>JAYRKO010000444.1:0-3002 GCA_041905745.1 Tagaea sp.
ACCGCCGCATAGCCGTCGTAATCGATGCCGTTGGGGATCACGCGCAGGCGGTCGGACGGCGCCCCGTCGCGCCGCTGCATGGCCTGATTGCCCTCGTACAGCGTGACGATCGATTCCGCGACGGCGTAGAGGCATCGCGAATACGACACGAAAGTGTCGATCCAAAGGTCCTTGAGGTCGCGCCGCTCGCGTTCGACGGCGAGCGCCCGCGGCCGGTTCGAGGAAAGCCAGTCCGCCATCGTGATCTCGATCCGGCGTTCGTTCGTGTAGATGCCGTGCTCGGTGACGAAGCAGGGTCGGCCGGTCTCGATCCGCGCGCGCGCGGCCATCAGGCCGGCATAGCCGGTCGAGATCGTGTGGTAGACGCGCGCCTTCGGCAGTTCGGCGAGCAGGCAGGCGAACAATCCGCCCAACTGCGCGCGCCAGGTCCAGAAATAATCGAGGAAAGAGCAGTCCGGCACGCTGCGTTCGTACATCTCGACGAGCGTCTTCCAGGCGGTCGGCGAATTGAGCAGCGTTTCGGCGCCGAGATCCCGTCGCCGCGGCCCCACGACTTGCAGAATCCGGGCGAGATCCTCGATCGATCCGCGCGACTGGATCGAAAGCAGCGCCGGTTCGATCCTGTCGAAGATACGCCGCAGGCCGCTTGCCCACCGCGGCCCGCGTTCCGGCTGCTGCAGAAAGACGTGCGTGAGACCAACGACGTTGTCGGCGATCGGATACTTGAAGGCACGCTCGCGCCGGTCGGCCAGCAGCGCCACGCAATGGAAGCGGAGGCGGGGCTGCGCGCGGATGAGGTCGTTGACCCACGTCGACACGCCGCCTGAGACGTAAGGATACGTGCCCTCCAACAGCAGGCAGACGTCGGCGGTTGCCGCACCGGGACGCACGAAATCGGCGTTGGGGACGAAATCGGCCATCCCGTCAACCCGGAACCCAGAGGCGCGCGGCCTCGCGCAGACGCGGATCGGCGCTCTCGTCCGCCTCCAGCAACGGCACGATTGCGGCAGCCGCCTCGCGCAGGCGCGCGAAGGCGCCGATGCGGAACAGGCATTCGAGGTACCACACCGCCCCCGCCGGCTTCAGGCGCCCCGCGCCTGCCGAGCCGGCGAGCAGGTCGGCCGCGGTGCGGAATTCGCCCATTCGTACCAGCAGGCGGCCGATCGCAAGCTCGATTGCGCCGTTGTCGGGCGAGAGTTCGAGCGCCGTATGGTAAAGCGTCAGCGCGCGTCGCCGGTTTTCCGCCTGCCGGTCATTGTCGAGCAGGCCGGTGAACGCATAGTCGTCGTAGTGGCGTGCGGCGGCGGCGATCAGCGGTACATCGCGCGGCCGGCGCTTGAGCTCGGCTTCGAGATCGATCGAGCGGCGCAGGAAGCGCTGCTCGATCTGCGCGACGGCCGTGGCGGCCTGCACACGGATCGCCGGTTCCGGATGGCCGAGCGCGCTTTTGAGCGCCGGCGCGAAGCCTGGCTTGAAATAGGTCGCGATGAGCGCGATCAGCGCCTGCTTCTGGTCGAACGTGCCGAAGGCAAGGATGTCGGTAAACGATGCGACGGAACGCGCGGCCGCCTCGTCGTCACCCGCGTCGGTGACGATTTCCTGGAAAAGCGCGCGCGCCCCCTCGATCTGCTGCTCGGGGAAAAGGGCCGCGTACCATTCCTCGAAGCTCGTCGTCCGGCGGCGGAACAGCGCGAAAAGCGCGGCACAAAGTGCGGCGCCCGCTGCGCCGAACGGCCCCGCGGCGACGGCACCGCCGACGGCTAGCCAGGGCAAACGCAGATCGAGCGAACGGCGCGCGACGCTCCAGATCCAAAGCGCACCTGCGAGCGCCATACCGGCATGCACGGCCGCGACGCGCACGAAATCCGGGTCGCCGGCCGCCGCGAGCCACCAGACCCAGCCGGTCACCGCCGCGGCCGCAAGCGACAACGCGAAAGTCTCCGCGACGGGCGCCAGCCCCGCGACGCGCGCGAGGGCCGCCAGCATCTCCGCATGTTCGCGATCGCGCCGCCGGCCGCGACGGTCGTCGGCGCGCGCCTCGCTCATTTCCGCGCTCCGGCGTCGATGTCGAGCATCGCGGATTCGAAACGCCGCGCATGCGCGTAGGCGGTGCCGATCCATTCGCACAGCAGGCGGAAATTCTCGATCGACGTCACGCTCAGGTCGAGGAAGCCGAGTTCTTCGATCTTGAGCATGCCCACGACCTCGCCCGAATCGACGTTGAGAAGCGGTCCCGCCAGCAACCCCTCGCCGGCGAGCACGCGCTCGTCCTCGACCGACGCCGCCACGAGCGTTCGATGCGAACCAACGACGGCCTGAAACAGCTCGGATTGCCCATCGAAGGCCCGCGCGTAGACCGTCTCGGAATTCTCCCACCCCTCGCTCGACGCGAGTTCCAGTGTCTCGCCGGTCAGAAGGAAAAGCGAGAAGCGCCGCGGGCTCATGACCGTGTTGACGAGTTCGGCCACGCCGGCCCGGACTTCGTGCGTGGCCATGCGCTCGATGCCCTTGGCGGCGTTGTAGATCGCAAAAACCGTGCGCAGCTGGCCGGCGACACGCGCCTCGAGGCTTTCACGCCGCGCGTCGAGTTTGCGGTAGGCGGCCGCGATCACTTCTTCGCGCTTGCGCGACTGGATCACTTCCTCGCGCAGCACGTCGCGTTCGCGCCGCACGCGGCCCTGAAGCTCGCCAAACACGACCGCGGCGACCGCCCACAGCAGCGGCTGCAGCGTGGCGTCGAGAAGCCACTGGTAGAGATCCTGCCCGAAGCGCTGCGGCGGCAGGTTCCCGACCAGCAGGGCCGCACTGGCGGCCGCCGCCGCGACGAGCGCTTCGGTGGTGCCGTACTGCACCGCGCACAGCAGCACGATCATCCAGAAGGGATGCGGCGAAACGCCCGCGAAGCGCCCGAAATCGAGGAACGCGAAATCGATCAGGAGCGCCACCGCCAGGAACGACGCGATTTCGACGACCGCAGAGCGGCGCACGCCCAGGATCTTTGG
>JAYRKO010000445.1:0-2993 GCA_041905745.1 Tagaea sp.
CGATGCTGCGCTGCCCGATCTACGCGACCGGCTTCACCGCCACGTTCCTGAAGCTGAAGCTCGCCGAGACCGATTTCGGCCGCGAGGTGCCCATCCACGAGATCGAGCAGGGCTCGACGCTGAAGCTGGGCGATTTCGAGATCGAGCTGCTGCACATCACGCATTCGATCCCCGAGCCCAACGCGCTGGCGATCCGCACGCCGGCCGGCACGGTGCTGCATACCGGCGACTGGAAGCTCGACGCGGCCCCCGTCGTGGGCCCGGTGACCGACGCCGCCGCGTTCCGGCGCGTGGGCGACGAGGGCGTACTGGCGCTGATCGGCGATTCCACGAATGCGACCAAGGAAGGCACGTCGGGCAGCGAGGAATCGGTCGCGGCGGAGCTGGAAAAGCTGATCGCCAAGGCCCCGCACCGCGTGGCGGTGGCGTGCTTCGCGTCCAACGTCGCGCGGCTGGAGACGGTGGCCCGCGCGGCGAAGAAGGCGGGGCGCGAATGCGCGCTGGTCGGCCGCTCGCTGTGGCGCATCCTGGAAGCCGCACAGGACAACGGCTATCTGCGCGACCTGCCGCCGTTCCTCACCGAAAGCGACGCCGGCTATGTGCCGCGCGAGCGCATCCTGATGCTGTGCACGGGTTCGCAGGGCGAACCGCGCGCGGCGTTGAGCCGTATTGCGGCCGACGAGCATCCGCACGTCGTGCTGGAGGAGGGGGACTGGGCGCTGTTCTCCTCGCGCACGATCCCGGGCAACGAGAAGCCGGTCGGCCAGCTCCAGAACCAGTTGATGCGGCTGGGCGTCAAGGTCATCACCGACCGGGAAGCACCCATCCACGTGTCGGGCCATCCGTGCCGCGACGAGCTGGCGGCGATGTACCAGTGGATCCGCCCGCGCGTGGCGATCCCGGTGCACGGCGAACAGGTGCACATGGAAGCGCACGCCGCGCTGGCGCGCGCCTGCCAAGTGCAGCACACGCTGGTGCCGGCCAACGGCGATCTCATCCGCCTCGATGCGCCCGGCGGCCCGCAGGTGGTCGAGCGCGTGCAGGCCGGGCGCTGGGCGGTCGACGGCGACCGGCTGCTGCCGATGGACGGTGCCGTCGTGCGCGGGCGCGCGAAGCTGCTGTGGAACGGTGCGGTCGTGGCGACCGTCGTCGTCGACCGGAAGGGGCGGCTGATGTCCGACCCGCGCATCTCCGCACCCGGGCTGATCGATCCGGAGGATCCGGACGACGAGCTGGCCGACGATCTGGTCGAGACGGTGCGCGGCGCCGTTGCCCGCTGCCCCGACAAGGCCCCGGACGAAACCATCGCCGAAGCCGCCCGGCGTGCAGTGCGCAAGCTCGTTTCGCAGCGGCGCGGCAAGAAGCCGATCGCCGAGATCCACGTCGTTCGGCTCTGAAACCGCAAGGTTTGCGCGGCAATTAAGCGACCGTCGCCTCCCAAGCCATTGATTCGACAGCGTCGTAACCTGAATCGAGGTTTTCGGGGTGTCGCCAATTTCCGGTTGAGGGCGATGTCTAATCATTCCTAGATTGTACAGGAACATGCGCCGGCAGTAAAATAATATTCCTATCGCTGGACCCGATGCCCGGTGCTATCTGTGTTCCCATGATCGGACGCCTCAATCACGTTGCCATCGTCGTGCCGGACCTTGCGGCCGCCACGAAGACCTATGCCGGCGCGCTCGGCGCCAAGGTTTCGAAACCCGTCGACCTGCCCGCGCACGGCGTGACGACCGTGTTCGTCGAGCTGCCGAACACCAAGATCGAACTGCTGCATCCGCTGGGCGCCAATTCGCCCATCGCGAAGTTCCTCGCCGACCATCCGTCGGGCGGGATGCACCATGTCTGCTACGAGGTCGACGACATCCTCGCCGCGCGCGACCGGCTGAAGGCCGAGGGCGCGCGGGTGCTGGGCGACGGCAACCCGAAGATCGGCGCGCACGACAAGCCGGTGCTGTTCCTGCATCCCAAGGATTTCTGCGGCACGCTGGTCGAACTGGAACAGGCATGACGCCCTTCACGCTCGCCGCCACGTTCGTGATCGTCTGGTGGCTTGTTCTGTTCATGGCGCTGCCCATCGGGATCAAGAACACGCCGGAATCGCTCGGCCGCGGCCAGATGGCCGGCGCGCCCGAAAAGCCGATGCTGCTGAAAAAGGTGATCTGGACGACGGTGGTCGCGTTGGTCGTCACCGTCGCGATCGGCGTCGCCAGCCAGTACGACCTGCCCGACATCGCCTTCGGGCCGGCGATCCCGCACGGCAAATGAGCGGTTACTGCGCCTATTGCGAGGGCAACCCGGTCCACGGCCCCTACCACGACGCCGAGCACGGCTTTCCGGCCGACGACACGCGCGTGCTGTTCGAGAGGCTGATCCTCGAGATCAATCAGGCCGGGCTTTCGTGGGACCTGATGCTGCGCAAGCGGGCCGGGTTCCGGAAGGCCTATGCCGGCTTCGATCCGGCGAAGGTCGCGCGCTTCGGCGCGAAGGACACCAAGCGCCTGCTCGACGATGCGGGCATCGTGCGCAACCGCCTGAAGGTCGCCGCCGCGATCCACAATGCCGGCGTGGTGCTGGCACTCGCGCGCGAGCACGGCTCGTTCGCCGACTGGATCGCGGCCAACCATCCGCGCACGAAGGTGGAGTGGGTGAAGCTCTTCAAGAAGACCTTCAAGTTCACCGGCGGCGAGATCGTCGGCGAATTCCTCATGAGCATCGGCTATCTGCCGGGCGCGCACCGCGCCGACTGCGCGGCCGCGCGCAGGATCGCGCGCCTCAATCCGCCGTGGATGCGCGCGGCGAAGGCCGGCTTCAAGTACTAACAGTGTTGGCGGGCGGCGATACGTTCGTAGCCGAAACGTCATGAGCGGGGGCCGCAAAAACCAAGACCCGGAGATCCTTTTCGGATCGTCCGGGCCTGGCGGCGGTCTGTCTCCCCAAACTTGGGCCGTGTGCCTCAAGCGTAACGTGTTTGCCTGAACCGTCGCCCCGTT
>JAYRKO010000446.1:0-2982 GCA_041905745.1 Tagaea sp.
GGGTGGCGGAATTGGTAGACGCGCTAGATTCAGGTTCTAGTGGCCGAAAGGTCGTGGAAGTTCGAGTCTTCTCTCGGGCACCATCTCGCCCCTCCGGGGGCGGGAAATTCGGGGTTCAGGCGGGAAATACCGGCATGCCAAACGTCCATCTCCATCAGGGCGACCTGCCCGACGGGCTCGATTTCGGCCCGAGCGTCGCGATCGACACCGAAACGATGGGCCTGCGGCCCGAGCGCGACCGGCTTTGCGTCGTGCAGCTTTCGGCCGGCGACGGTACCGCGCACTGCGTGCGCTTCGCGAAGAATTCGTACGACGCGCCGAACCTGAAGCGCCTGCTGGCCGACCCGGGCACGCTGAAGATCCTGCATTTCGCCCGTTTCGACGTGGCGATGTGCCGCAAGTATCTGGGCGTGTCGATGGCGCCGGTCTACTGCACCAAGATCGCCTCGCGCCTCGTGCGTACCTTCACCGACCGGCACGGCCTCAAGGATCTCTGCCGCGACCTCATCGGCAAGGAACTGTCGAAGGAGCAGCAGTCGTCCGACTGGGGCGCCGACGACCTGACGCAGGCGCAGCTCAACTACGCGGCGGCCGACGTGCTCTATCTCCACCAGATCAAGACGCGGCTCGACGAGATGCTCCGCCGCGAGGGCCGGCTCCACATCGCGCAGGCCTGCTTCGACTTCCTGGGCACGCGCGCCGAGCTCGACCTGCTGGGCTGGGACGAGGAAGACATCTTCGCGCATTGAGTCGTTCATGCTGCGATGCAGCATGCTTTTGCGCCCGATCGCCTGCCACAGTCGCCGAAAAATTGAGCTTGCGTCCCGATTCCGTTTCCGAATCATGGACTTGCGGGAATTGACTTGAGGGGGCCAAAGCAGGCATAATTTTTGCCTGACGGAAGACCGGTTCGCGCCGCGTCGTGCCCGTCGCCGGCTCCACGTTCCTCGCGGCTCCAACGAACCCAATGTCCGCCTCCAAGCCCAAGCTTGCCGTTCCGTCGGCCGATCAGGCCCAGCGCGACCTTGCGGTCGCGCGCCGGGCGATCGGCGTGGAGCGCGCGGGGCTCGCGGCCCTCGAAGCCGCACTCGACGTCCATTTTGCGCGCGCGATCGACCTGTTCGCCGGGGCGCAAGGGCGCGTCGTCGTCTCGGGCATGGGCAAGTCGGGCCACGTCGCGCGCAAGATCGTGGCCACGCTCGCCTCGACCGGCACGCCCGCCCAATTCGTCCATCCAGCGGAAGCAAGCCACGGCGACCTCGGCATGATCACGGCCGCCGACGCCGTTCTGGCCCTGTCGAACTCGGGCGAAACGGCGGAGCTTTCCGATCTCGTCGCCTATACGCGCCGCTTCTCGATCCCGCTTGTCGCGATGACGGCCAAGCCCGCCTCGGCGCTGGGCAGTGCGGCCGACGTCGTGCTGGTCCTGCCGCCGGCCGAGGAAGCCTGCCCCGTCGGCCTCGCGCCGACGACCTCGACGACCATGCAGCTGGCGCTGGGCGACGCGATCGCCGTGGCGCTCATGGAACGGCGCGGCTTCACGGCCGAGCATTTCGGCACGTTCCATCCGCGCGGCAGCCTCGGCGCACGCCTTTCCAAGGTCGCCGACCTGATGCACGCCGACATGCCGCTCGCCGCGCGCGGCACGCGCATGGACGAGGTGCTGATCGGCATGACCGCCAAGCGCTTCGGCTGCGTGGGCGTCGTGGATGCGGAAGGTTTCCTCGAAGGCATCGTCACCGACGGCGACCTTCGCCGCCACATGGCGGGCGACCTTCTGAAGCGTCCGGTCGAGCAGGTGATGACCGCCAACCCCCGCGTCGTGTCGCCCGAAACGCTGGCGGCCGAAGCGCTGGGGCTGATGAACGCCCACCAGATCACGACGCTGTTCGCATGCGAGAGCGCGGGCAAGAAGCGCAAGCCCGTCGGCATCGTGCACATCCACGACCTGCTGCGTGCGGGGGTCGCCTGATGGCCGCCGACCCGCTTCGCGACGAGGAAATCCCGCCGCCGCCGCGCCCGGTGGCCGCAGCGCTCAGCGCGCGCGACGACGGGGCGGCCCGCGCCGCGCGGCTGACCGTGCTGACGCCAGGCGGGCCGCGCGCGCACAGCACGCTCCACAGCCAGATCGTCGGCTTCATGAAGTTCCTGCTGCCGGCGGCGGCCCTTGGCATCGCCACGCTCGTGCTGCTGTGGCCGCAGCTCAATCCGCTCGACCAGCGCTTCCGGCTGGCGCCCGTGCAGGTGTCGATCGAGGATCTCGAGAACCTGCGCATGGTCCAGCCGCGCTACGTGGGCGTGGACGAGCGCAACCAGCCCTATTCGATCGTCGCCGATCAGGCCACGCAGGCGAAGGGCTCGTCCGACGCGACCGACCTCGCCCAACCGCAGGGCGACCTGACAACCGAGTCCGGCACGTGGCTCGCCATGACGGCCGAGCACGGGCTCTACCACCAGCCGGACAAGACGCTCGACCTGTGGGGCGGCGTCAGCCTCTTCCACGACGGCGGCTACGAGATCGCGACCGAACGCGCGCGCGTCGACCTTTCGGCGGGTGCGGCCGAAGGCGACCGGCCCGTGCAGGGTCAGGGACCGAACTCGGTGCTGACGGGCCAGGGCTTCCGCATCCGTGAGCGCGGCGCGCGCATCGAGGTGACGGGCCAGTCGCGCGTCGTTCTCTATCCGACGCCGGGTGCATCGGCGCCGGCCCCGCAGACCGCCCAGCAGCCCGTCGCCGTTCCCGCCCCGCCGACGATGGGGCCGCGCAAATGAAGCGGCTTGTCCTCGCGGCACTCGTGGCGCTCGCACTGGCGCCGGCACAGATCCATGCGCAGGCGCTCAATCTCGGCCGCGCCGGGTCGGGCACGCCTATCGAGATCACCGCGCGCGACGGCATCGAATGGGACCGCGACGCGCAGCGCTACATCGCCAACGGCGACGCCGTGGCGCGTCAGGGCGACAATACGGTCTTCGGCGACCGGC
>JAYRKO010000447.1:0-2958 GCA_041905745.1 Tagaea sp.
GCACCCGGTCCCAGCCGCCACGACAGCCCGCACCCGAGTTTCGGGCGCTATCCCAATCCCACCGGCATCGCCGTCGTCGGCCATCGCGGCGGCTACGCCTTCGTGGGCAACGGCGGCCTCAGCGACGTGTCGGTCGTCGATCTGGCCGCCGCGATGGCGGGCGATCCGAAGGCCGAGATCGCGCGCATCCCCGTCGAGACTGGCCCCTTCGGGCTGGCGGCTAGCCCCGACGGCCGGCTCGTCGCGGTCGCGGCGCGCGAAAGCATGTCGGTACCCTACGAAGGGCGCACGATCTCGCTCATCGACGTGGCGCGCGCGGCCGAAGGGCGCGCCGACGCCGAGGTCGCGCGCGTTCGCGTGGGCACCGACGACGACGCGAAGCCCTCGCGACCCTTCGCGGTCGCTTTCACGCCCGACAGCCGGCGCGTCGTCGTGTCGTGCTTCCGTTCGAACGCCATCTCGATCGTCGACGTCGCCGACGCGATCGCCGGGCGACCGGCCGAGGTGCTGCGGCTCCATCCCAAGGCGCCGGGCGGCGCCGAGCCGCGCCCGCGCGGCATCACGATCGCGGCGGCCCGCTACGCCTGCGTGGTCGGCGGCGCGAAAGCCGGTCCGCGCAGCAGCCTCGTGTGGCTGCTCGACCTGGAGACCGGAAAGATCGTTTCGACCGTCACGGGGACCGGCAACGAGACCTACGGTCTCGACGCCGTTCCGCCGTAACGCGAAGGCCGGCCCGCCGGGGCCGGGACTGCGAGAAGAGACACAAAAACATAAATAGGGAGGTTCGGATGTTGATCACGCGTCGCTCTCTGCTTCTTTCGGCGGCCGCCCTGCCGCTTGCCGCCCCCTTCGTCGCCCGCGCCCAGGCTTCGTGGACGCCCAATCGCGAGGTCGAGTTCGTCGTGCCCTTCGCCGTGGGCGGCGGCGCCGATCTCCTCGCCCGGATCATCCACAAGATCATCGTCGACGAGAAACTCGTCCCCGTTCCCATCGCGCTCAACAACCGGCCGGGGGGCGGCGGGGCGACCGGCATCGGCTACGTGAGCGCGCGCAAGGCGGCCGATCCGCACACGATCATCCTCGTCAACGGGACGACGCAGATCACGCCCATCCTCAATCCCGCGGCCAAGACGCTGTCGGAAGTGCGGCCGGTGATGAACGTGATGCTCGACGATTTCCTGCTGTTCGTGAAGGGCGACGCGCCGTGGAAGGACGCGCGCGAGTTCGTCGCGACCGCCAAATCGCGCCCGCCGAAGTCGCTCGCCTTCGCGACGGGCGGCACGACCGACGTGATGGCGATCACGATCTTCTCGAAGGCGACGGGTGCGGAATACAACGCGCTCAACTTCAACAGCGGCGGCGAGGCGCTGACCCAGCTCCTCGGCGGCCACGTGCAGGCCTGCATGGGCAATCCGCTCGAGTTCATGGGCCATCTCCAGTCCAAGGCGGTACGCGCGTTGGGTGTCTTCCGCGAGCAGCGCTTCGCCGCGTTGCCGGACGTGCCCACGATGAAGGAGCAGGGGATCACGACGCCCGCCTTCCAGATGTGGCGCGGCATGGCCACGCCCAAGGGCACGCCGGACGACGCGGCGAAATACTGGGAAGGGGTCTTCGCCAAGGTCGTCGCCTCGCCGCAGTTCAAGGCCTACATCGCCGAGAACATCGCGTCGGAAGCGCCGATCCCGGGTGCGGCCTTCGTCAAGTTCCTCGACGACCAGGAGAAGCTCTACCGCGATCTCCTCGGAAAGCCGGCCTAGGCGATGGGCATGAAACTGCCGGCGGGCGAGGTCGTTCTCGGCCTCGTCTTCGTGGGATCGGGGATCTTCTGGTCGGCCAGCGCCGTCGGCCTCCAGATGTGGGACGGGTTCGCGCCCGGGACAGGGTTCCTGCCGTTCGCCTACGGATTGCTGCTGGCGGCACTGGGCATCGCGGCGACGCTGGCGGACGCCGTTCCGGCCGGCGAAGCGGGCGAGGGCGATGCGAAGGGGCCGCTCGGGCGGCCCCTTCTCGTGCTGCTGGCGCTTGCCGCCGGCGTCGCGGGCATCGAGTCCGCAGGCTTCTTCGCCTCGATGTTCCTCGCGATGCTGTTCCTGTTCCGCGTCGTGGAGCGGTTGCCGCTCCTTTCGTCGTTCGCCGTCTCGGGCGTTTCGTCGCTGGTGTTGACCGTCGTTTTTCGGACCTGGCTGGGCGTGCCGTTCCCAGCCGGCCCGTGGGGATTCTGAGGCATGTCCGTCGTCTACGATCTCGCGGCCGGCTTCGCCGGCGCCGTCACGCCGTGGAACCTGATGATGTGCCTTGCCGGCGTATTCGCGGGCCAGCTCGTCGGCGCGCTGCCGGGCATCGGCCCTTCCTCGGCGATCGCCCTGCTGCTGCCGCTGACGTTCGGCGCCGATCCGACGTCGGCGATCATCCTGTTCGCCGGCATCTACTACGGCGCGCAATACGGCGGCACGCTGACCTCGGTGCTGATCAGCGTGCCCGGCGAACCGTCGAGTGTGATGACGAGCCTCGACGGCCACCAGATGGCGTTGCAGGGCAAGGCGGGTGTGGCGCTCGGCATCGCGGCGATCGGCTCGTTCATCGCGGGCACGATCTCGACGATCGGCCTGATGCTGCTTGCCCCACCGCTCGCGCGCATGGCGCTTGCGTTCGGCCCGCCGGAGTATTTCGCGCTCGTCGTCCTCGGTCTGACGGCGCTCGCCGCCGTCGGCGGCTCGGTCCTGAAAGGGCTGACGACGGGCGTATTCGGCCTGCTGCTCAGCACCGTGGGCATCGACCAGCAGACGGGCGTGGCGCGTTTCGCGTTCGACAAGGTATGGCTGCTCGACGGAATCGGCTTCATCGTCCTTTCGGTGGCGCTGTTCGGCGTGGCCGAAGTGCTTTCGAGTGCGGGCATGGCGACGCAGCGGCCGATCGCCAGGATCGCCAATCTCCTGCCTTCGCGCGCGGAGTGGCGAC
>JAYRKO010000448.1:0-2951 GCA_041905745.1 Tagaea sp.
CGCGCCGCCAGCGCAACAGCGAATCGAGCTTTTCCTGGAACGACTTATCGAATTCTGGGGGCGGGGAATCGGGCATCGTGGGCTTGCTGCATGCCTTTAGACCGGCTATCCAACGGCGTCCATATCGTCCGCCCGGCATCGTTCCGGCCGGACCATCCGGGGAAGGAAGTCCGTCAATGAAGCTCGCGAGCGTGCGCGTCGGCAAGAAGGAAACCTACGGCGCGGTCGTCGCCGGGGGCATCGTCGATCTCGGCAAGAAGTTCGGCAAGCAGTGGCCCACGCTGCGCCAGGCGCTGCTCGGCGGCGGGCTTGCCAAGCTCAAGGCGTATGCCAAGGGCCGCAAGCCCGACATCAAGGACGGCAAATTCGCGTGGATGCCGGTCATCACCGATCCGCTGCGCATCTTCTGCGTCGGCGTGAACTACCGCGAGCATCGCGCCGAGACCGGCCGTCCCGACACGGCGCATCCCACGATCTTCACGCGCTTCGCCTATACCCAGATCGGCCACGACCAGCCGATGATCAAGCCCAAGGAAAGCGAGCGGCTGGATTGGGAAGGCGAGCTTGCCGTCGTCATCGGCAAGAAGGGCCGGCGCATCGCGCGCGAGAACGCGATGGCGCATGTCGCGGGCTACGCCTGCTACAACGACGGTTCGGTGCGCGACTACCAGCGCCACACCTCGCAGTTCACGCCGGGCAAGAATTTCGTGGGCACGGGCGGCTTCGGTCCGTGGATGGTGACGTCCGACGAGATGAAGGAAATCACCAAGCAGACGCTGACCACGCGCGTGAACGGCCACGTGAAGCAGCAGGCCGGCATCGACATGCTGATTCACGACATCCCGCAGATCATCGCCTACATCTCGACCTTCGCGCCGCTCGAGCCGGGCGACGTGATCGTCACCGGAACGCCGGGCGGCGTTGGCGCCGCGCGCACGCCGCCGGAATTCATGTTCCCCGGCGACACGGTCGAGGTCGAGATTACCGGCGTGGGCCTGTTGCGCCACACGATCAAGGAAGGCTGATCGCACGGGGGCCGGTGCAGAGCCGGCCTCCGCTTCAATTCAGGTCGAAGAACGACCGGATCCGGACGAGCAGTTCGGCCGCCTGACTGCGGGTCGCCGTGCGGCGTTGGGCGGGCGGCATGGCGCGCAGCGTGGCGTCGTTGGCGAGCCGCCGGTGCAGCACGATTTCGCCCAGCCGCTTGGCGAGCGTGGGGTCGGCCTGCAGGATCGGCCCGAGCGCCGCCTTGTCCAGTTCCAGCGCCGTCGTATCGCAAAGTGCGGTCACGTGGGCGCTGCGCGGATCGCCGGTCAGCAGCGACATTTCGCCGAAGAAATCGCCCGTGCCCAGCCGCGCCACGGCCACGCGCTTGCCCTGCGTTTCGAGGCTGACCTCGAACACGCCGCGTTCGACGATGAACAGCGATCCGTCGGTGTCGCCCTGCCGCACGACGTCGTCGCCCGCATGGAACGAGATCGGCCGCGCGGCCGCGGCGATGCGCGCGCGCAGCGCGGGATCGAGCGTGCGGAACAGGTCGACATGGTCGAGCAAGCGTTCGGTCGTCGGCCGGTCGGTCTGGATCGGCTGGCCGATCGCGATCCCCGCCGCGTCGAGCGCGTACCAGATCGACGTCGTCACCTCGTCGTGCACGCTCGAATCGTCGTTGTACGAATCGACCCAGTAGCGCACCTGGTAGAGAATCGTCGTGTCGCGGATTTCCTTCGTTTCCACCGTCGGCCCGGGCTCGGCGCACACGCGCATGGCCTTGAGCGCCGCGACCGCCAGCGCGTCCTTCGCCACGCCCGGCGGCACGCGCGCGTCGAGCGGCACGGTGACCGACGCGCGATAGCGCGGTGCGGGAAAATCGAAATTGACGATCTGCGCGGCCGCCAGCTTCGAATTCGGCATCACGACGGTGTTGCCGTCGGCCGAACGCAGGCGCGTCGCGCGCCAGTTGATCTCCTGCACCTGGCCGACGAGAGCGCTGTCGACCTGGATCCAGTCGCCCACGCGGTAGGGCCGTTCGAGGTTGAGCGCGATGCCGCTGAACAGGTCGGCCAGCGTCGACTGCATGGCGAAGCCGATGACGACCGCCAGCACGCCGGAGGCGGCGAGCACGCCCGTGAAGGACTGGTCGAACGCTGCCGAAACGATGCCGAACAGCGCCACGATCATCACGAGCGCGCGCACGACGTCCTTGAGCAATTTCGGCACGGCGATGCGCCGCCGATCGAGCGCGCGCCAGACGAAGCGCTCGAGCACCACCGACGAAATGATCGCGAGGATGAGCCACCACAGCACGCCGAAGACGCGCGCGGCGTCGGCGACGAGGCCCTTCACCATCGGCGATTCGAACTGCTCGGCAAGCTTGGGCCCGCCCAGCCACAGGCCGGTCGCCGCGAGCAGGACGAGCCCCATGACCGAAAGGCGCCGCCGGACCGGATCGGGCGAGCGCAGGCCCGACGCCGCCAGCCACGCCATGCCGAGGCCGATGGCGACGAGGTAGATCCAGTAGTGGGTGGGCATTTCGGTCATGTCGGATCGTCGCCGACGCTAGCGCAGATCGCCGTCGGGCCGCTAGAGTTGCCGGGAAGAACGGGAGGGAACGCGCATGCGTCTTGCGGGGAAAACGGCGGTCGTCACGGGCGGCGGCTCGGGTTTCGGGGAAGGTATCGTGCGACGTTTCGCCGCCGAAGGCGCGAAGGTCGTGGTCGCCGATATCGACGAGGCGGCTGCGCGCCGCGTGGCCGATGCCGCCGCGAAGGCCGGCGGCACGGCCGTTGCCGTCCGCGCCGACGTCTCGAAGGCCGACGACACGAAGCGCATGATCGCGGCGGCGACCGGCGCCTGGGGTCGGCTCGACATCGTGGTCAACAATGCGGGCGTCAGCCACCGCAACGGGCCGATGCTGGGCGTGGACGAGGCGACGTTCGACCGCATCTTCGCCG
>JAYRKO010000449.1:0-2951 GCA_041905745.1 Tagaea sp.
GCTGGGACGATTTCTTCTTCCGCCTGTTCTTCGAACATGTCGAAGGCAAGCTCGGCATGGTGCGCCCGACGATCCTCTACGACTGGCCCATCGCGATGGCGGCGCTCTCGCGCGCCAAGCCGGGCGACCCGCGCGTGGCCGAACGCTTCGAGCTTTACGTGTGCGGCGTGGAACTGGCCAACGCCTTCGGCGAACTGACCGACGCGGCCGAACAGCGCCGCCGCTTCGAGGCCGATCAGGCGCTCAAGGCCAAGCTCTATCGCGAGCGCTATCCGGTCGACGAGGATTTCATCGCGGCCCTCGCCCACGGCCTGCCGCAATCGGCGGGCATCGCGCTTGGCTTCGACCGGCTGGTGATGCTGACGACGGGGGCCAGCCACATCGAGGACACGATCTGGGCGCCCGTGGTGCCCGCCGGCTTCGACGAAACGGGGGCGCGCTGATGGACAGCGGGCGACGCACGACGATCCGCAACGTCGGCGACCTCGCGCGCGAGGGGCTCGGCGCCGATCCGGCCGTCGCGGAAGTGGCCGCGCGCTATGCGATCGCGATCACGCCGCACGTGCTCGATCTCATCGATCGCGCGGACCCGGCCGACCCGCTCGCGCGCCAGTACGTGCCCGACGCGCGCGAACTGGAAACGACGCCGGACGAACGCGCCGACCCCATCGGCGACGACACGCACAGCCCGGTCAAGGGCATCGTCCACCGCTATCCCGACCGCGCGCTGCTGAAACCCTCGCACGCCTGCGCGGTCTATTGCCGCTTCTGCTTCCGGCGCGAAATGGTGGGCCCGGGCGGCGAGGCGCTGGACGCCGAAGAACTCGCCCAAGCACTCGATTACATCCGCGCCACGCCCGCCATCCGCGAAGTGATCCTCACCGGCGGCGACCCGCTGGTGCTGAGTACACGCCGGCTGGGCGAACTGGTGCGTGCACTCGCTGCCATCGAACATGTCGACTGGATCCGCATCCACACGCGCATCCCCGTGGCCGACCCGGCGCGCGTCACCGACGAGCTGGTCGCCGCACTCAAGGCCGACAAGGCCGTGTGGGTCGCCGTGCACGTCAACCACGCGAACGAAATGTCGGCCGAAGCGCGCACGGCCTGCGCGAAGCTGGTCGATGCGGGCATCCCGCTTATCGGCCAGACGGTGCTGTTGAAGGGCGTCAACGACGACGCAGCCACGCTCGGTGCGCTGTTCCGCACGCTCGTGAAGAACCGCATCAAGCCCTACTACCTGCACCACGGCGACCTCGCCCCCGGCACATCGCATTTCCGCACGACGCTCGTCCACGGGCAGACGCTGATGCGCGAACTGCGCGCCACGCTCTCGGGCCTCGCCCAACCCGTCTACGTCCTCGACATCCCCGGCGGTGCCGGCAAGGTGCCGGTCGGCCCGAACTATCTGGGCGAGGACGGCACGGTCGAAGATCCGCGCGGGCAGCGGCACGGGTATCTTTCAGAGTAGTCATGGATGCCCGGGTCAAGCCCGGGCATGGCTAAATTAAAGACCGTCATGGCCGGGCTTGACCCGCACGAGGCGATGCCTCGTGCTGCGACTTCACGCCGCGCGCAGTGACGCAATCACCGCGGCGAAATTGTTGATCCCCCAGTGTTCGAGATAACGGCCGTCGCGCAGGCGCACGATGTCGATCACATCGATGCTAACGGCGCGGCCCGTGGGCGCGATGTCCATCAGCTTGCCCTTGTGCGTGCCGCGGATGGTCTTGCGCGTCGTCACCTTGTCGCCTTCGGCGATCTGGTCGTGGATTTCGACCGACAGGTCCGGGAAGGCCGGGTGCAGGATGTTGGCGAAGGTGTTCCACATCCCGTCCTTGCCCTTCGGCGCGCCGGGCGGGGCCGAATGGTTGACGAAGTCCGCATCCATCAGGTCGGCGAACGCGGCGGCGTCGAGGCGGCCGATCACGGCTTCGTTGAAGCGCCGGACGGCGCGCTTGTTGGCTTCGGTGGGGTTCATGTCGGCCTCCATACGTATGTATCTATAGTTGTATAAATTCCTTGTGCGGACTAGAGTCCGCGGATCGGTCGAGCCCCTCCGGCCGTGCGCTCTTTGACAGGTGAAGAACGACAACCGGCCGGCCTACGAAAGCGCGTAACCTGCGCCCTCGATAAAGGCGACCTGCCTTGCGAATCAAGGAGATAAACAGGTTACGTCGCCTGTTTCAGGTTGCGGTGAACTCGCCCGCACTGTTCGTGTGGGCAAGCGCGTAGAGCCCGCGAACGGCACCGGCCTTCGCACCGGCCGCGACGAGCGATGCGTCCGACAACTCGCCGGCCGCGAGCGCGTCGAGCGCGCGGCGTTCGTAGCCGCAGGCAAGGAAGATCCAGTCGGCCGCCGCATCGCCGCCCCGGATCTTCTGTTCCGCGGTCGCGGCCAAGGCGGGTGTGTCGGTCGCCAACAGGTGGCCGGCGGCCGTCCCGGGCCGACCGGCAACAGTGTTTGCCAAATCGCGAAGCCGGGCGCGCAGCGCGTCGGCCCGTCCCTCGGCCGGCGACAGGCGCACCGTCAGCACGAAGCGGGAGATCGCGCCACCCGCACTTTCCAGCACGTGCGCCTGGCTGCGCACCATGTTGCGGTGGTGGGGCATCAACTTGGCCGACCACGGCGTGGGCGCGTTCAGCCTTGCGCGATAGGCGGGCGAGACGAGCGTGTCGTAGCTCTCCATCTCGTAGAGCACGAAGAAACCCTCGCCGCCGTCCGCATCCGCCCAGCGCGAGCCGCGCCGGAAGCCGGGAATCGCCATGCGCTCGGGGAAATGTTCGTGGGTGTGCCAGTCCTCGAACTCGGCGCGCCTATCGGCGGCCATGTCCCACCACATGGCGAGCGCGCCGGTCCCCAGCAGCGCCATTTCAGGCCGGCATCTTCACGAAGGCCGCGAGATCGCCCACGAGGTCGGACACGGCCGCTTCCCACAGCCGCTTGCCCG
>JAYRKO010000450.1:0-2930 GCA_041905745.1 Tagaea sp.
GGAACTCGTCGCGGGCACGCTCGCCCCCGCGCCGGTCGAGCGCGTCGACGCCGACGCGCGCACGGGCAAGCGCGCGGCACCGCTCCTGTCGGTGCGCCACCTCAAGAAATTCTTCACGGTCGCGCGCAAGGGCGGCCTGCTGACCACGCACACCAGCGAGGTGCGCGCGGTCAACGACGTGTCGTTCGACATCGCGCCCGGCGAGACGCTGGGGCTCGTGGGCGAGTCCGGCTGCGGCAAGACGACGGTGGGGCGCCTCGTGCTGCGCCTCGACAACCCGACCGACGGGCAGATCCTGTTCAAGGGCGAGGACATCGCCGGCAAGTCGCTGAACGAGCTTCGCGCGATCCGCCGCAAGATCCAGGTGATCTTCCAGGACCCGTTCAGCTCGCTCAATCCGCGCATGACGATCGGGCAGATCATTTCCGAGCCTCTGCTCGTCTACAAGATCGTGCCCGACGCCAAGGCCGCGGCCGAGCGCGTGGCCGAACTGCTCGTGCAGGTCGGGCTTTTCCCCTACATGGCCGAGCGCTACCCGCACGAGATGTCGGGCGGCCAGCGCCAGCGCGTGGGGATCGCGCGCGCGCTGGCGATGGAGCCGGAATTCATCGTGTGCGACGAGCCGGTCTCGGCGCTCGACGTGTCGATCCAGGGGCAGATCATCAACCTGCTGGAAAACCTCCAGCAGAAGCTGAACCTCACCTACCTCTTCATCGCGCACGATCTTGCGGTCGTGCGCCACATCTCCGACCGCGTCGCGGTCATGTATCTGGGCCGCATGATGGAGATGGCCGACGGCGACGCGCTTTATGCCGAGCCGCTGCACCCCTATACGAAGGCGCTGCTCGATGCGGCCCCCGTTCCCGACCCGAAGATCGAGAAGAGCCGGGCGGCGCGCGCGCTCAAGGGCGAGCTGCCGAGCCCGCTGAACCCGCCCACGGGCTGCGTGTTCCACACGCGCTGCCCGCTGGCCGACGGCGACTGCAAGCGCATCGTGCCCGAACCGCGCGAGGCGCGCCCCGGCCACTACGTCGCATGTATCAAAGTGTAACGTCGCCGCCGACTTGACGTGAGGGAGACAGAGTAGTCCCATTGCACGACCCCGGCCGACCCCCCGGCGACCGGGAACCCCCCGAGAGAAATGCTCCACGAACGCGAATCAATGCGGGCGGAGCGGACAGATGAGGAGGAACCGACCATGCGCAAGACCCGTCGCGATTTCATGAAGGCCGCCGCGTTCACCGCGGCCGGTCTCGGTCTGCTCGATGCGATGCCGGCCGGCGCGCAAGGCTCGCCCAAGCGCGGCGGCACGCTGACCTTCGCGATCTCGGCCGAGACGCCGCACTACGACGCGCACGGGTCGGACACGTTCGCCACGCTGCATTTCGGCTCGCCGTTCTATTCGACGCTGCTGCAGTTCGATCTCGCCAACTATCCCAAGGTGAAGGCCGACCTCGCCGTGTCGTGGGACGTTGCGCCGGACCTTCTCAAATACACCTTCAAGCTCGCGCCGAACGCGACCTTCCACGACGGTTCGCCCGTCACCTCGGCCGACGTCAAGGCGACCTACGACCGGATGCGCAACCCGCCCACCGGCGTCGTGTCGACGCGCCAGGCGACGTTCGAGGACATCGCGTCGATCGACACGCCCGACGCGCAGACCGTCGTCTTCAACATGAAGGCCGCCAACCCCGCGATGCTCGAGCACTTCGCGAGCCCGTGGAACTGGATCTACAAGGCGGCACTCCTCGCGGCCGATCCCAACGCGCCCAAGACGAAGATCATGGGCTCGGGCCCGTTCACGTTCGGCGAGCACGTCAAGGGCAGCCACGTGCAGGGTGCGCGCTTCGACAAGTACTTCAAGCCGGGCCAGCCCTATCTCGACGGGTTCCGCGGCGTGTTCATGACGCAGCCCGCCGCGATGCTGAACGCGCTGCAGGGCGGGCAGGTGATGGCGGAATTCCGCGGCATCAGCCCGGCCGAGCGCGACCGTCTCGTGCAGGTGATGGGCGACAAGATCCGCATCGAGGAATCGAGCTGGACGCTCAACCTCATGGTCGTCTTCAACACCGAGAAGAAGCCCTTCGACGATCCGCGCGTGCGCCGCGCGCTGCACATGGCGATCGACCGGCGCGCGGGTGCCGCCGGTCTCGCGCGCACGGCCACGCTGCGCGACGCGGGCGGTCTCATCCGCCCGGGTTCGCCCTTCGGCATCAAGGACGAGGAACTGTCGAAGATGCCGGGCTTCGGGCGCGACATCCAGGCCGCGCGCGCGGAAGCGCGCAAGCTGCTGCGCGAGGCGGGCGTGCCGAACCTGACCTTCACGCTGCACAACCGCAACCTCGCCCAGCCCTACACGCCCGCGGGCATCTTCGTGGTCGACCAGTGGCGGCAGATCGGCGTCAACGTCGAGCACCGGCAGGCCGAGACGTCGCCCTATCTCGCGGGCATGTCGAGCGGCAATTTCGACGTCGCCATCGACTTCTCGAACCTGTTCATGGACGAGCCGTCGCTGGCGCTGGCGAAGTACGTGTCGTTCAACAAGGCGCCGGAAAACCGCAGCCGAGCCATCGACGCGGAACTCGACCGTCTCTACGCCGCCCAGTCGCACGAGCGCGACTTCCAGAAGCGCTACGACCTGATCCGCGCGTTCGAGAAGCGCGCGCTCGACCAGGCCTACCAGGTGCCGCTGCTGTGGTGGCACCGCATCGTGCCGACCCACAAGACCGTCGTGGGCTGGCAGATGTCGCCCAGCCACAATCTCGGCCAGAGCCTGGCCGAGGTGTGGCTCAACACCTGAGCTGAAGGACCGCCGTCGCCGTGCTCGGCTATCTCGCCAACCGTCTGCTCCTGATGATCCCCACGCTCGCGGGGGTCGCGGTCCTCATCTTCTTCATGCTGAGGGTCGTTCCGGGCGACATCGTCGAGGT
>JAYRKO010000006.1:0-16941 GCA_041905745.1 Tagaea sp.
GCCTTCGCCTGCGACATCGCCGACGAAGCGCAGGTCGAAGCCGCGGCCGACGCCACGTGGAAGCGGTTCGGCGCCGTCGGCGGGCTCGTCAACAATGCCGGCATCCTCGGCCCCGTGGCGCCGCTGTGGGAACACCCCGCCGCCGATTTCCGCCGCGTGGTCGACGTCAATCTCGTGGGCACGTTTCTCGTTTCCAAGGCGTGCGCCAGGCGCATGCGCGCGCAGAGCGGACCGATGCGCGGACGCATCGTCAACGTCTCGTCGATCCAGGCGAAGGAGGGCATGCCGATGGCGGCGGCCTATGCCGCCTCGAAGGCGGGAATCCTCGCGCTCACCAAGACGCTGGGCAAGGAACTGGCGCGCGAGGGCATCCTCGTGAACGCCGTGACGCCCGCCGCGGCCGAGACCGACATGGCGCGCGAGATCACGCAGGCCCGCAAGGCCGAGATCGTCGCGCGCATTCCCATGGGCCGCTTCGTCGAGGTCGACGAGATCGCAGCCCTCGTTTGCTGGCTGCTGTCCGACGATTGCGGCTTTTCGACCGGCGCCACGTTCGACATTTCGGGCGGCCGGGCGACCTACTGAGGAGAAGGACGATGGCACTGGCCGGCGGCGGCGCGATCTGCATCTGGAACGACATCACGCCCGAGGGACGCGACGAGTTCTACGCCTGGCATCTGGCCGAGCACATGCCCGAGCGCGTGGGCATCCCCGGCTTCCGGCGCGGGCGGCGCTACATCGCCATCGACGGCGCGACGAAACCGGAGTTCTTCACGCTCTACGAGACGGCGAACCCCGAGGTGATGACGAGCGAGGCCTATCTCGCCCGCCTCAACGCGCCCACGCCGTGGACCAAGAAGGCGACGCAAGGCTTCCGCAACACCTCGCGCGCGCTGACGCGGGTGCGCACGAGCCTAGGGCCGGGGGCGGGCGGCATCCTCGCCACGATCCGGATCGCCGTTAAGGCCGGCCGGGAAGAGGCGCTGATCGGCGCGATGGCGGCCACGATCCTGCCCGACGCGGCGACGAAACCGCAGATTTCCGGCGCCCATTTCTGCGCGACCGACACCGCCGCCAGCGCCGAGAAGACGGCGGAAAGCCGCGGCCGGCCCGATATCCAGGCGGCACCCGACTGGGTCGTCCTCGTCGAGGGCTGCAACGAGGCCCCGGTCCGCACGGCCGTCGACGCGATCCTCGCCGGCCTCCCCGCCTTTGCCGACGGGGCGCCCGCGGTCGGATTCTACCGCGTCGAGCACCAGTGCTGACCCCCTGTTCAGAGGACCCTCCGGCGCGCTAAAGACGCCGTCATGAGCGGATGCGACATCGGCCTCGTCGGCCTCGGAACCATGGGCGCCAATCTGGCGCGCAACCTTGCGGACAACGGCGCGCGCGTCGCGCTTTTCGACCCCGCACCGGGCACCGCGACGCGGCTTGCCGCCGAGCTCGGCGCGAGAGGCCACGCGGCCGAAACGCTTGGCCCGCTCGTCGAGGCGATCAAGGGCCCGCGCACGGTTTTCCTGATGGTGCCGGCGGGCGACGCGGTCGACCAGAGCGTCGCCGAACTTCTGCCGCTGCTGAAGGCGGGCGACGCGATCGTCGACGGCGGCAACTCGCTCTACACCGATACCGAACGCCGCGTGGCGACCTGCGCGCCGCGCGGCGTCGATTTCATGGGGTTCGGACTTTCCGGCGGATCGGAAGGTGCACGCCGCGGTCCGTCGATCATGGCGGGCGGCGGGCCGGCGGTCGAACGCATCGCGCCGCTGTTCCGCGCGATCGCGGCGAAGGCCGAAGGCGAAGCCTGCTTTGCCCATATCGGACCGGGCGGCGCCGGCCATTTCGTCAAGATGCTGCACAACGGCATCGAATACGCGCTGATGCAGCTCATCGCGGAATCCTACCAGCTCATGCACGGCGCGCTGGGCATGTCGGCGCGCGAGGCACTGCCCGTCTTCCGCGGCTGGGCTTCGGGCGAGCTGGGCGGCTTCCTCGTCGAATGCGCCGCGCGCGTGCTGGCGACCGACGATGCCGAAAGCGGCAAGCCGCTCATCGACCTCATCGAGGATCGCGCCGGGCAGAAGGGCACCGGCAAGTGGGCGGCCAACGCGACGCTCGACTACGGCGTGGCCGCGCCGACGTTGGCCGAGGCGGTCCATGCGCGCTGCATGTCGGCGCTGCGTCCCGAACGCATTGCCGCACAGGAAGCGCTGGGGCATCCGGCAAAGCCGTTCGCGGGCGACCGCGCGGCCTTCCTCGCCGATCTCGGCGACGCGCTGCTGGCGGCGAACGCATCGGTCCATGCGCAAGGCTTCGCGACGATGGCCGCAGCGGCCGCCGAAACGGGTTGGCCCGTCGATCTGGGCGCCGTCGCACGGATCTGGCGGGGCGGCTGCATCATCCGTTCGCGCCTTCTGAACGCCATCGCGGCGGCCTATGCGCGCGACGCGAAGCTCGGCAACCTGCTGCGCGATCCGGACATCTGGTCGCTCGTTGCCGCGCGCGACGCCGCGTGGCGACGCGTGGCGATGGCCGCGATCGCATCGGGCACGCCGGTGCCCGCATTCCAGTCAGCCCTCGCCTATGCCGACGCGTACCGTACCGGTCGGCTGTGGGCGCACATGATCGAAGGTCAGCGCGACCTGTTCGGCGCGCACGGCTTCGGGCGCATCGACCGGCCCGGCCGCCATCACGCGGAGTGGTCGCGGTCGTGATGGTCGTCGTCGTCATGGGCGTGGCGGGCTGCGGCAAAAGCACCATCGGCCCGCTGGTCGCCGAGGCGCTGGGCGGCGAATTCGCCGAGGGCGACCAGTTCCATCCGCCGGAGAACGTCGCGAAGATGAGCCGCGGCGAACCGCTGACGGACGCCGACCGTCTGCCGTGGCTCGAGAAGATGGCGGCCGCGATCCGCGACTGGCGCACGCAAGCTCGCCCGACGGTCCTCGCCTGCTCGGCCCTGCGCCAACGCTATCGCGACATCCTTTCCGGCGGCGATGCGGGCGTGCGATTCGTCTATCTGCGCGGCAGCGAATCGGCCATCGGTACGCGCCTCGCCGCGCGGCGCGGACATTTCATGCCGCCCTCGCTGCTGAAGAGCCAGTTCGAAACGCTCGAGGAACCGCGCGACGCGATCGTCGCGGATGTCGGCGCCGCACCGGCCGAAATTGCCGCTGGAATCGTCGCGCGTCTGCGCGACTGACATACAAAAATCGACATCGCCGCCGGAAATTCCAAGGGTCGCAACGTGTTCCGGAATTCCCGCATACGTGGAATTGCTGTCGGTAATTGTTCTAACATTCCGGCCCATGCCGAACGGGAATCTCGAGATCGGTCGGGCCACGCAACGCCTGCAGGCAGCCTACGGCTATTGGCGCTCGAAATGCACAGCCGATCGACTGCCCGGCCGGGCCGACATCGAGCCGGGCGAGATGGTGCCGTTCCTCGCGAATGTCGTGCTGCTCGACGTTCTGCGCGACCCGCTCGATTTCCGCTACCGGCTTATGGGAACGGCGGTCGAAGCGCACATGCTGCGCCGTTATACCGGCGAGATAATGAGCACGATCGAGCACCAGCGGCCGCCGAGCCGGATCTGGTCGGACTTCGAGATGGTCGTCGTGCGGCGCCTACCCGTCCTGACGGACGTGCCCTATGTGGGGCCGCACCGGGATTTCCTGCGCGTGCAGCACGTGATCCTGCCGCTGGCCGCCGACGGCACGCGCGTCGACATGGTGCTGTCGGTCGTCGATTTCATCCCGAAGGAGTAATCGTCCGCAACTAGGCGGGTGGATAACCGGCGTCGGCAAGCGCGCGGCGCACGGCGGCAAGGTCTTCGGCACCGTCGAGCCGGACGCGGCGCTGCGCCACGTCGATATCGATCTTCGCCTGCGGGGCGACCTCGCGGATCGCGGCGGTCACGCGGCGCGCGCAGGCGCCGCAATGCATGTCTTCAAGGGTCAGTTCGGTCGTCATTTTCGATCTCCGTAGAACTACTTCTTTTTCCGTCCGCCGGTCCGCTGCGGCGGATGGCAGTGCGCATGTGCGCCGGCCGAGGGATCGGCGAGCGAGGTCAGGATCGGGCAGTCCGGCCGACCGTCGCCGTGGCAGTTGCGCGAAAGATGGCGCAGCGTATCGACCATCGCCTCCAGCGCACGGATCTTCGCTTCGAGGTCGGCGATATGGCCGAGCGCGATGCGCTTGACGTCGGCCGAGGCGCGCCGACGATCGCGCCAAAGTGCAAGCAGATTGCCGATCTCCTCGATCGAGAAGCCGAGATCGCGCGCACGCCCGGCAAAGCGCAGCGTGTGGACGTCCTCGGGCGAATAGACGCGATAGCCGCCCGGCGTGCGCGGCGGCACGCGCAGCAGTCCGATCTGTTCGTAGTAGCGGATCGTCTTGGCCGTGACACCCGACGCCTCGGCCGCTTCGCCGATGTTCATTTTGCGACTCCTTCTTGCGCGGCAGGCGGCACCCGGAAGCGGCGCAGCCGCAATGCGTTCGATACGACGAAGACGCTCGACGCGGCCATCGCCGCCGCCGCCAGCATCGGCGACAGGAGCGGGCCCCCGAACGGATAGAGTGCCCCCGCCGCCACCGGCACCAGGGCAGCATTGTAGGCAAACGCCCAGAACAGGTTCTGCGCGATGTTGCGCATCGCCGCGCGCGACAGCGCGACAGCCGCGGCGACGTTGGAAAGGTTGGGCGTGGCGAGCACGATCTCGGCGCTTTCGATCGCGACGTCGGTGCCCGTGCCGATTGCGATGCCGACGTCGGCCTCGGCGAGTGCGGGCGCATCGTTGATGCCGTCGCCGACGAAGGCAACGGCGCCGCTTTCGGCGCGCAGGCGCCGGATCGTCTCGAGCTTGCCGGCCGGCAAAACTTCGGCGACGACCGTGTCGATGCCGATGCGTCGAGCCACGGCGGCCGCCGTGCGCGCGTTGTCGCCCGTCACCATCGCCGCGCGCAGACCCATCGCATGCAAGCGCGCAATCGCCGCCGCCGCCTGCGGGCGGATCGGATCGGCAACCGCAAGCAAGGCCGCCGCCCGGCCGTCGACGGCCGCATAGAGCGTCGTACGTCCTTCGGCGGCAAGGGCGTCCGACGTCTGCGCGAAGGCCGCGACATCGATGCCGAGCTTCGCCATATAGCGTGCGGCACCCACCGCCACGCGTCGGCCGGCCACGTCGGCCGCCGCACCGAAGCCGGGCTCGGCGCGAAAGCCGGACACCGTCCGCGGCGGCGCATTTTCCGCGCGCGCCGCCGCGACAAGGGCGGCCGCCAGCGGGTGCTCGGAAAGTGCTTCGACCGACGCGACGAGCGAGAGCACGTCCGCGCGTGCGAATCCGTCCGCGAGGACGAGGTCGGTGAGCGCGGGCTTGCCCATCGTCAGCGTGCCGGTCTTGTCGAACGCCACGATCTTCGCGTTGCCGAGTGTCTGCAGGGCGTCGCCGCGACGGAAGAGGATCCCCGTTTCCGCGGCCCTGCCGGTGGCCACGATGATCGAGATCGGCGTCGCAAGCCCCATCGCGCACGGACATGCGATGATGAGGACGCATACCGCGTTGACGAGCGCGTAGGGGATCGCCGGCTCGGGTCCCGCCAAAATCCACGCCGCAAAAGTCAGCATCGCGATCCCGAATATCGCGGGCACGAAGCGTCCGGTGATCCGGTCGACGAGCGCCTGGACGGGCAGTTTGGCAGCCTGCGCCGTTTCCACGAGCCGCACGATCTGGGCAAGCAGCGTATCGGCGCCCACGCGCGTGGCCGCGAAGACGAACGCACCCGTCCCGTTGATCGTTCCGCCGACGACCGCGTCGCCGGGGCCCTTGGCGACCGGCACCGGCTCACCCGTCACCATCGATTCGTCGACGTTGGACCGGCCTTCCTCGACGGTGCCGTCGACCGGCACGCGCTCGCCCGGGCGTACCTGGATCCGGTCGCCGACGACGATACGCTCCACCTGGATTTCGGCAGGCGCGCCCGCGCGATAGACGCGCGCGGTGGGCGGCTGCAGGTGCACGAGCCGGCGGATCGCCTCGCCCGCGCGCCCGCGGCTCAAGGCCTCCAGCCAGCGACCCAGAAGAATGAGCGCGATGACGACCGAAGCCGCCTCGAAATAGACGTTCGCCGTGCCGGGCGGCAGGACGTCGGGCGCGAAGACCGACAGCGTCGAATAGCCGTAGGCCGCCAGCGTACCGACCGACACGAGCGAATTCATGTCGGGGACGCCGCGCGCGAGCTTGGGGAGCCCCGTCGTATGGAAGCGGAGACCGGGCCAGAAGACCGCGAGCGTCGCGAGGGCGAAGGAGGCGACCTGCAAAACGGCATCGTCGACGACCGACGCAAGCCAGTGATGCAGGGCCGGAAATGCGTGTCCGCCCATTTCCAGCGCAAAAATCGGCAGCGCAAGGACCGCCGCCAGGATGAAGCTGCGGCGCAGCCGGTCGATTTCGCGTTCCTCGGCATCCGCGGCTGCAATGCCGCCGCGCTCGATCGGGGTTACAACGTAGCCGGCACGCTCGACCGCCCGCTCGATGGCGCCGGCCGGGACAAGGCCGGACCGCAAGCGGACATGGGCGCGGTTGTTCGCAAGATTGACGGACGCCTCCACAATGCCGGGCACCGAGCGGACCGCCTTCTCGACATGGGCCACGCACGAGGCGCAGGTCATGCCTTCGATCGCAAAATCAGCTTCCTGGGTCGGCACGGCGTAGCCGGCCTTTTCGACCGCGGCCGGCAGCTTGGCGAAGGCGGCCGGATCGTCTGCGGCGACGCGGGCCTTGCCGGTTGCGAGATTGACGGAGACCGACGTGACGCCGGGTACGGCGCCGATCGCGCGCTCGACATGCGCGACGCAGGAGGCACAGGTCATGCCCTCGACTTGGATGTCGGCGACGCCCGGACCGGCCGGATTGATGGCGGAATTCATAAAGGCTCCCTTCTTGGGAACCTTTGTGCAGCCTTCCCCCGAGGGAAGGTCAAGCGGCAATTTTAAGAGGGCCGCCGGGGTGCGTCAGGGGCCGATCGGCCGGGCCGGAACGACGAACGAAAGCGATTGGTTGTTCGCCGTTCCGATCATGACCGTTTCCACGTGCGGCGCTTCGGCGCGCGGGGCGCTGGCGCGCCAGCGGACGACGAAATTGGCGCCCGTTCCGCCGCGTACGTCGTCGCGCGGCACGAAGAACTGGATCGTGCCGAAAGGCTTCAGCGCGACCGCACGCGGCAGGTAGTTCTCCACCGCCTTGCCCGCCGTATCGTAGTAGACGACCGCTTCGAGTACTACCGGCCGGTCGGCCGACACGTTGTGGATCGACAGCGTGACCGCGAAATCGATCCGCGCGCGGCCGGCGCCGCCGAAAAGGGAGGAATAGGCCGGCGCATAGAGGGCACCCGACGGCGCATCCGCGACCGGAGCCGGCGGCTCGACAAGCGAGTCGGCGAAGAGTTCCAGCGCGGCGGCACCCGATGCGGGCGCGGCGCGCAGATGGGCCGGAGCTGTCTGCGCGTTCACGGGCAGGATCACGCCCAGGAACAGGGCGGCCGCGATCAGGAATGGGCGCACGTATGTCGACTCCGTCCGGCGTTGGGGTGCGCGCCTTGCCGGCGTTCGACCCGAAACCGATAGAAGAGGACGATGCGAGCGTCCCGTCAATGCTGCTGTGGCTTGCAGGCCGCGTAGTCGACGCCGCAGGCGAGATCCGCCGGATCGACGATGGGTGCGATCTGACCCGTCATCGGATTGAAGGGCGTCGAGACATGCTCGTGGAACACTTTCCAGCCCTGCGCCGTCTTCCGGTAGCAGACCGTCACGCGAAGCCACATGCGGCCCGCCGGGTGACCGGGATCGTCGG
Source organism: Tagaea sp. (assembly GCA_041905745.1). Classification (GTDB taxonomy): domain Bacteria; phylum Pseudomonadota; class Alphaproteobacteria; order CACIAM-22H2; family CACIAM-22H2; genus Tagaea. Next base: position 7,845 of record JAYRKO010000006.1, read on the forward strand.
GCGTCTTGAAACGGTGGAGCGCCCGGAAGACCGCCATGTCGGCACCCACCGACAGATGTTCGTCGTGGCGCTCGGTCTCGAAGCGCTTCGGAAAGAACGGCAGACAGGCTTCCCACAGCGTGCGGATCGCGTCCCGCCCGTCGGTCGTGTACGGGGGCTTGCAGTCGTAGAGATGCGCGTCGGGCACGTAGCCCGACATCATCGCGTCGACGTCCCGGCGGACGAGCGCCGCATTCCACGCATCGATCATCGCACGCAGCGTCTTTTCGTCGTCGCCGGCCATCGCATGCCTCCTATTTATATAGCGTTCACTACAGATGCTGGATTTTCACCGCATGGTCAACGACAATGTAGCGACCGCTATATATTTTTCCCGGGACATCGGCATGGCCAAAGGACGCCCGCGCGAATTCGACAAGGACAAGGCGCTGGACGCGGCGCTCGCGCTGTTCTGGCGTCACGGCTACGAAGGCACGTCGACGGCGCGGCTGGCCGAAGCGATGGGCGTCGCAATGCCGAGCCTCTACGCCGCTTTCGGCAGCAAGGAAGGCCTGTTCCTTGCCGCGGTCGAGCGCTACGGCCGGAAGGCCGCACCCGTCTATGACGGCTCGCTGTCGAAGAAAACCGCGCGCGAGGTCGCGCGCTCCGTCCTCGAAGCCGAAGTCGACCTCGTCACGCAGAAGGAATGGCCCAACGGCTGTCTGATGGTGCAGGGCGCGCTGGTCGCGAGCCCCGAATCGGAAAAGATCAGCGCGACGATGGCCGGGATGCGCGCGACGGCTGAAGGCTGGCTGGAAGCGCGCTTCCGCAAGGCGAAGACCGAAGGCGACCTGCCGGCGGACAGCGATCCCAAGGCGCTCGCCTGCTACATCATGACCGTCAATTCGGGATTGGCCGTGCAGGCGCGCACGGGCGCGCCGCGCCGCCAGCTCCTGAAAGTCGTCGACCTCGCGATGGCCGCGTGGCCGGACACGGCGAAGGCATGATCCTGATCGGACAATACGACTCGCCCTTCGTGCGCCGGGTCGGCATCGCGCTGACGCTCTACGGCATGCCGTTCGAGCATCGGCCCTGGTCGGTGTTCGGCGATGCGCAGAAGATCCGGCCCTACAGCCCTCTGGTACGGGTCCCCGTGCTTGTGCTCGACGACGGCATGGCGCTGGTCGACAGCCCGACGATCCTCGACCACTTGGACGGGTTGATGCCGCCGGATCGCCGGCTGGTCGCCGCTTCCGGCGCCGCGCGCACGCGCGAGATGCGCGTATGCGCGCTTGCCACAGGACTGGCCGACAAGGCCGTCAGCCTCTTCTACGAACACCGCCTGCACGAGACCGCATCGCCCGTCTGGTCGCAGCGCTGCCGCATGCAGATCGCCGAAACGGCCGCCGTCCTGGAGCGCGAAACCGCGGCGCGCCGGACGCCGTTCTGGCACGGACCCGAATTGGGCCACGCCGACATCGCCGTCGTCTCGGCCCTGCGCTTCGTCGCGGAGGCGCATCCGGGCCTCGTCGATCCGGCCGCGCATCCGGCCATCTTCGCCGATTCAGCGCGCGCCGAGGCGACGCCGGTTTTCGAGGCGGTCCGTCAGCCCTTCGCGCCGCCCGCTTGAACGCGCTCGTCGAAGGCGCGACGCGCCTTCTCGATCGCGCCGAGATTGTCCTCGACCCAGATCCACACGCCGCAGAACGCCTCACCGAGCCCGAGACCGAGCGCCGTCAGCCGGTATTCGACCTTCGGCGGAATGACGGGATGGATCGTGCGCACGAGAAGGCCGTCGCGCTCCATCTGGCGCAGCGTCTGCGTCAGCATCTTCTGGCTGATGCCCGGCACCGCGTCCGCCAGTCGCGAAAAGCGCATCTCGCCCCTTTCGGCGAGGATATCGAGCAGCAGCATCGTCCACTTGTCGGCGACGCGTCCGATGATCTCGTTCACCAGCGCTTCGACGCGCGGATCGACCGGACCGGGCGGCGGCGGACGATGCTTCGGCTTCGCGGAAGTCTTGGCCATTCGACACTCTCTTTTCAGTAAGTATAAATCTTTTCGGTGCCTACTTTACGATGGAAAGCATAGCGCATATCTCGTCCGGCATCCCACAGCGATGGAGACGCAACATGGAAATGACCGGCAACACGATCCTCGTCACCGGCGGCGGCACGGGCATCGGCCGCGGCCTCGCCGAGGCGTTCCACAAGGCGGGCAACAAGGTGATCGTCACCGGGCGGCGGACGGCGGCGATCGAAGCGACGGTCGCGGCTAATCCCGGCATGGCGGCGATGGCCCTCGACGTCGCCGATCCGGCCGCGATTGCCGCCTTCGCACCGGCGGTCGCGGCGGCGCATCCCGGTCTCAACGTCGTGATCCACAACGCCGGAATCATGCGGCCGGAGAACCTGCTGGACGGTCGACCGGACGCGGCGGACGCCGCCGCGACGGTCGCGACCAACCTGCTCGGGCCGATGCGGCTGACGGCGGCCCTCCTCCCGCATCTGCGCCGGCAGGCGTCGGCCGCGATCATGACGGTGTCCTCGGGCCTCGCCTTCCTGCCGCTGGCGATGACGCCGGCCTATTGCGCGACGAAGGCGGCGATCCACTCCTATTCCCAGTCGTTGCGCTACCAGCTGCGCGACACGGCCGTTCGCGTGTTCGAGATCGCGCCGCCCTACGTGCAGACCGAACTGATGGGGCCCGGCCAGGCGAGCGACCCGCGCGCGATGCCGCTCGCCGATTTCCTCGCCGAAACGATGGACCTCATCGCCCAGAATCCCGACGGCGGCGAAATTCTGGTCGAGCGCGTGAAGCCGCTGCGCTTCGCCGAACGCGGGCCGGACTACGCGGCCTTCTTCCGGCAGTTCAACGACGCGATGCACTGACCCGCAGGCGGATACGGGGGAACCTTGCGTCGCCCGCGCGCGGGCGGCATCGTAGGGTTCCCCTGCCCCGTTCCGGAACGCGAGAAGCATGAACCCCCTGCGCATCGGCGTCCTCGGCGCCGCCAACATCGCCCGCGCCTTCATCTCCGGCGTCGCTCCTTCGAAAACGATCGCCGTCGCGGCCGTCGCCAGCCGCGACAAGGCGAAGGCCGAGGCCTTCGCGCGGGAAACGGGTGTGGCGCGCGCCTTGGGCTCGTACGAGGCGCTGCTGGCGGATCCGGAAATCGACGCGATCTACAATCCGTTGCCCAATACGCTGCACGCCGAATGGTCGATCCGCGCGCTCGAAGCCGGCAAGCACGTGCTGTGCGAAAAGCCGCTGGCCACGACGGCCGCGGACGCGCGCGCGATGTTCGCCGCTACACGAAAGGCCGGCCGGCATCTGGTCGAGGCGTACCCTTACCGGCCGCAGGCGCAGACGCGCAAACTGACCGAGCTGGTCGCGGCCGGCGCCATCGGCCGCGTCCAGCTCATCCGATCGAGCTTCGGCGTCTATTTCGACGACCGCAGCAATATCCGCCTCAGGCCCGACGTGGGCGGCGGTGCGCTGCTCGACGCGGGCAGCTACGCCGTCAGCCTCGTCCAGCTCGTCGCCCGCCGCAGGCCGGTGCGCGTCACCGCGACAGCCCAGATGTTCGAGAGCGGTGTCGACCGGACGACGGTGGCCACGCTCGAATACGCCGACGGGTTGCTCGCGCAGGTCGCCTGCAGCTTCGCGACCGCCTATCACCGTCACGCACAGATAGCGGGCGACGCCGGCGTGATCGACTGCACCTACCTCAACCATCCGCCGGTCGGCGGGCCGCCGAACCTGACGATCAGGCGCGGCGCGAAGAACACAGATCCGGTGGAGACCATCGAGATGCCCGGCGGCAATGGCTTCCTGCTGGAAGCCGAGTCCTTCGCCGAACTCGTCGCGGATGGCCCATCGCGCTGGACCGGCGCGACACCGGATGAGTCGGTGGACATCGCCATGACGCTCGAAGCGATCCTCGCAAGCGTGAAGTCCGGATTGCCGCAGCGCGTGGACGCGTTCGCGGGGTAGCCGCGAACGCAATTGACGTTTCGTGTGGAGCGTCCTTTTAATTCGCACATGGACGCACTCCTAACTCTCGGCCAGACGCTGAGCGCGCAGGCCCGGCTGCAGCCCGACCGGATCGGGGCGCGCGATCTCGAACGCGCGATGACGTTTCTCGAATGGAACCGCCGCGCGTGCCGGCTCGCGAACGCGCTTGCCGGCCTCGGTCTCGCGAAGGGCGATCGCGTGGCCGTGCTCGCGTACAACTGCGTCGAATGGACGGAAATTTATGCCGCGACGGCCAAGGCGGGTCTGGTCGCCGTACCCATCAACTTCCGCCTCGCGGGTCCGGAAATCCGCTTCATCGTCGAGAATGCGGGTGCGGCCGCACTGATCGTGCAGGACCAGCTGTTCGGCGCGATCGAAGCGCAGCTCGGCGACTTTCCGGTGAAGCCCGCGCGCATCGTTCATTTCGGAACCGCGCGCTGCCCGGCGGGCCTCGTCGACTACGAAGGATTGATCGCCCGCGCGTCGGACGGCGAACCCGCGATCCGCGTGGACGGCGCAGATCCGTGGATGCTGATGTACACGTCCGGCACGACCGGAAAGCCCAAGGGCGTCATCCGCAGCCACCGGGGTGCGGCCCTGCTCTCGCTCGTCACCGAAGTGGAGCTGGGTCTGGCGCGCGGCGACGAGGCGCTGCTCGTCATGCCGATGTGCCACGCGAATTCGCTCTATTTCTACGGGTCGTTCGCTTATTGCGGCGCCGCCACGACGGTCTATTCGCGCAAGAGCTTCGACCCGGAAGAGGCGCTGGCCACCATCGCGCGCAGTGGGGCGAGCTTCACGTCGCTCGTGCCGACGCATTACATCATGATGCTGGGCCTGGCGGACGCGACCAAGACGCGCCACGACACGCGCCGGATGCGCAAGCTGATGATCTCTTCGGCACCTGCGCGCGAGGACACCAAGCGCGCGGTCATGGAAATGTTCGCCAATTCCGGCCTGTTCGAGCTCTACGGCTCGACCGAAGCCGGTTGGGTGACGATGCTGCATCCCGACGAGCAGTTTACGAAGCTCGGCAGCGTGGGTCGCGAATGCGCAGGCTCGGCCCCCATCCGCATTCTGGGCCCCGACGGCGCGGAAGTTCCCGACGGCCAGCCGGGCGAGCTCTATTCGCGCAATCCCTATACCTTCGACGGCTACTGGAACCTGCCGGAGAAGACGCGCGAGGCGTTCCGCGACGGCTACTGTACCGTCGGCGACATGGCGCTGCGCGACGCCGACGGCTACATCCGCCTCGTCGACCGCAAGCAGAACATGATCATCACCGGCGGCGAGAACGTCTATCCGTCGGAAGTCGAATCGGTCGTCGGCGCGCATCCGAAGGTGCAGGACGTCGCGGTGATCGGCATCGCCGACCCGAAATGGGGCGAACGCGTGCATGCCGTCGTGGTCGCCCATGCGGGCGCGACGCTGACCGAAGCCGAGCTCGACGCGTGGTGCCGCGAGCGCATTGCCGGCTTCAAGCGCCCGAAGGGCTATTCCTTCCTGCGGCACGACGAGATGCCGCGCACCGCGACCGGCAAGATCCTCCACCGCATTCTTCGCGAGACGGTCGGGCGCAAGGCCTGAACCGCCGCAATCCGAGACGGGAAACGACGATGAGCGAGAAGATTCAGGACCTGAATGCCGATCCGCTGGCCTGCGCGGCCTGGATCGCGAAATTCCTCAAGGCGCGCGGCATCGACCGCATCTTCGGCCTGCAGGGCGGCCATATCCAGCCGATCTGGGACCACGCCGCGCGGCTGGGGATCCGCATCATCGACGTGCGCGACGAGCGCGCGGCCGTCCACATGGCCCACGCGCACGCCGAGCTGACCGGCACGCTGGGCGTGGCGATGGTGACGGCCGGGCCCGGCGTAACCAACACGGTCACGGCGATCGCCAACGCTTCGCTCGCGCGCATTCCCGTGCTGCTGATCGGCGGGTGCACGTCGCGCCCGCAGGCGAACATGGGGCCGCTGCAGGACATCCCGCATGTCGACATCCTGCGACCCGTGACGCGCCAGTCGCGCACGGCACGCGTGGCCGACCATGTGGTGCGCGAACTGGACGAGGCGGTGGCGCGCGCCTTCGGGGATCTGGGCGAGCCCGGCCCGGTCTATATCGAAATCCCGACCGACGTGCTGCGCACGCGCGTGGCCCCGCAACTCGTCCTCGACGACTGGATGCGGGCGAAGCCGGCACGCACGATCCCGCCCGAAGCGGGCGCCGTCGCGAAGGCGGTCGACGCGCTGTGGTCGGCCAAGCGTCCGCTCGTCATCACCGGGCGCGGCGCCCGGGGTGCGGGCGCCGAGATCGTTCGCCTGCTCGACGCGTGCGGGGCCGTCTATCTCGACACGCAGGAGAGCCGCGGACTGGTGCCCGGCTCGCATGCATCGTTCGTGGGCGCGATGCGCGCCGCCGCGATGACCGACGCCGATACGGTTCTCGTGATCGGCCGCAAGCTCGACTATCAGGTCGGCTACGGATCGCCCGCCGTATTCCCGAACGCGCGCTTCCTGCGGCTTTCCGACACGGCCGGCGAACTCGTCGACAATCGCCGCGGCGATCCCGAAATGCTCGCGACACCTGCGCTGGCACTGGCGGCCATCGTCGATGCGGCGGGCAACCGCCGGCCCGCGACCGACAGGAAATGGGCCGAAGGCCTGCGCGCCAAGCATGTCGAGCGGTCGGCCAAGGCGGCCGCCTCGGCCCGCACGACGCCGTGCGAAGACGGCAAGATCCATCCCGAATCGATCTTTGCGGCGATCCGCGCCGTCGTCGACCCGGACCACATCGCGATCGCCGACGGCGGCGACCTGCTGAGCTTCGCGCGCGTGGGCCTCGATTCGAAGGTCTACATGGATGCGGGCGCGTTCGGGTGCCTGGGCGTGGGCGTTCCGTTCGCGAATGCCGCAGCGCTCGCCTTTCCCGGCCGCACCGTCATCTCCGTCAACGGCGACGGCGCTTACGGAATCAACGCGATGGAAATCGACACCGCCGTGCGCCACGGCGCCAAGGCCGTGTTCGTCGTTTCGAACAATGCGGCCTGGAACATCGAGCGCTTCGATCAGGAAACGAACTATGGCGGGCGCGTCGTGGGCACGACGCTGCGCCATTCGGACTACGCCGCAATGGCAAAGGCGCTTGGCGCGCATGGCGAACGCGTCGAAGACCCGCGCGAGCTGGAGGGCGCCCTGAAGCGCGCACTTGCGAACGCGCCGGCGGTGGTCGACGTCGTCACCTCGCAGCGCGCCGTCTCGTCCGACGCGCGCAAGGGCCTCGGCTTCGTGCCCGACTATCAGGCGCTGACGGCATGGGACGACGCCGAGCGTCGCCGGCGCGGCGAAATCTGACGGCACCTGCCTTGCTTGCCGCTGCCGCGCACCGCCGCTAATACTGGCGGCCGGAGCAGGCCGGAGTCGAGCGGATGAATCGTCGGGATCGCCGGGCGCAGGGAAAATCGGCGACGACGAAGCCCGGTACGCCGTCGGACGTGCAGGGATTGTTCGAGGCCGGACTTTTCCATCACCGGGCCGGACGCCTGCCGGAAGCCGAGCAGATCTACCGGCAGGTCCTCGCCGCCAGCCCGCGGCACGCCGACGCGCAGCACTTGCTGGGCGTGATCGCCCGTCAGTTCGGGCAAAGCGACCTTGCGGTCGACCTCATCGGCAAGGCCATCCGCATCAATCCGGACGTCGCGTTCTATCATTCCAATCTCGCGAACGCGCTTCGCGACCTGGGCCGTTTCCGGGATGCCGTTGCCGCCTACCGAACGGCCATCGGCCTCGCGCCGGACGTCGCCGATACGCACAACAGCCTCGGCAACGCACTCAAGGATCTGGGCCGAAATGCCGATGCGGTCGCCGCCTACGATGCGGCCATCCGCCTGAAGCCGGATTTCGCCGAAGCGCACAACAACCGCGGCAATGCGCTCAAGGATGCCGGACGACTGGGGGACGCCGTCGCGGCGTACGAGGCGGCGATCCGCCTCAAGCCCGATCTCGCGCAGATCCATTACAATCTCGGCGTGGCGCTTCGGGACATGGGCCGATTCGAAGACGCCGTCGCCGCCTACGGATCGGCGATCCGGCTGAAGCCGGACTATGCCGAGGCGCACAACAACCTCGGCAATGCGCTGAAGGACATGGGTCGGCTCGAAGATGCCGTCGGCGCCTTCCGCACGGCACTGCGTCACAATCCGGCGCTTGCGGAGCCGCACAACAATCTGGGCGGCGCACTCAAGGATCTGGGCCGGCCCGAAGAAGCCGTCGCCGCCTACAACGCCGCCATCCGCGCGAAGCCGGATTACGCCGAAGCCTGCGCCAATCTCGGCGTCGCATTGTGCGAGATCGACAATCCGCAGGACGGACTTGTCGCCTGCGTGCGGTCGCTTGAGCTGCGGGAGACGGCGCAGGGAAAGGCAGGTTTCGTCGAATGTCTTTCCCGCCTCCGGCTCGTTCCGGACGTCTACCTCGCGCTCACGCAGCGCGCGCTCGACGAGAACTGGTCCGATCCCGGAAAGCTCGCGCCGATCGTCGTCTCGACGCTCAAGGCCCGATTGGCGTTGACCAGCGACGCGGCACCTATCCCGTCGATCGACCGGCTCGCCGGCGAAAAGCTGCTGCTCGGCCTGATGCGGCAAGCGCCGATCAACGACGCGCCGTTGGAGCGCGTCCTGACGGCATGTCGCGCGACGTTCCTGCGGGAGCTGAGCGACGATCCGGCGACGGCAAGAACCTCGGCTGCGACGATGCGTTTCATGTGCGCGCTCGCGGCCCAGTGCTTCGTCAACGAATTCGTCTTCGATTGCGGCGACGACGAATTGGCCACTGTCGACAGGATCGGGCGATCGGTCGAGGCGGCGCTTGCGGCGGATGCACTCATCGACGAGACGCGCCTGATTGTCTTGGGCTGCTATGCGCCGCTGCATTCTCTTGCCGGTGCGCAACGGCTTCTGACGCGCGAATGGCCGGCACCCGTTGCCGAAACGCTTGCGCTCCAGATCGCCGAGCCGCTCGAAGAGCGCAATATCCGCACGGAGATTGCGGCACTTACGCCCATTGAGACCGACGTCTCGGCGGCTGTGCGCCAGCAGTACGAG
>JAYRKO010000451.1:0-2912 GCA_041905745.1 Tagaea sp.
CAAAAGTTCGGAACGCACCGGCTCGATACGACCGTCGTCGTATCGGATTTCGCCCTCGGCAACCGCCCAGATACGGACGGTGCCGTCGGCGTGCCGCCGCGCCTCCCGCCGGATTTCAACCGCTCGGTGTCCGCCGCCGTCCACGAGGCGCTCGTCCTCGCGCGAGGCGAACGTGCGCTCGACGTCCACAACCGGACTTTCGTGCCAGAAGGGATAGAAGAGATCGCCCATCGCCGAGCGACTCGTGACGTTGAGGGTCGAGATCACCGCAAAAAGCAAAGCAGCAAGAATGGTGGCGTCGACGACCAGCGCCGCAAGTCGCGAGCGAAACGGTGCCACATCGGGCGTCGCACGCACGGGCTGGACGGCGAGGAGGAACTTCAACGCTGGAACTCGCGGACGTCGGCGAGACGGCCGGTCAGCGCCGCAGCCGCCGCCATCGCCGGCGACACCAGATGGGTGCGTCCGCCACGGCCCTGCCGGCCTTCGAAGTTGCGGTTCGACGTCGACGCACAGCGTTCACCCGGCTGCAGCTTGTCGGCGTTCATGGCGAGGCACATCGAGCAGCCCGGTTCGCGCCATTCAAAGCCCGCCTCGACGAAGATCTTGTCGAGACCCTCGCGTTCGGCCTGCTCCTTGACGAGGCCGGAGCCCGGCACGACCAGCGCCTGCACGTGGCCCGCGACCTTCTTGCCCTTGGCGATCGCCGCGACGGCGCGAAGATCCTCGATGCGGCCGTTCGTGCAGCTGCCGATGAAGACCTTGTCGATCTTCACGTCGACGAGCTTCGTACCCGGCGTCAGGCCCATGTAGTCCAGCGACCGCTTGACCGCGGCGCGCTTGGCCTCGTCGGCCACGTCGGCCGGGTTCGGCACGACCGCGCCGATCGGCAGCACGTCCTCGGGCGAGGTGCCCCACGTGACCATCGGCGCGATGTCCTTGGCGTCGAGGAACACTTCGGTGTCGTACTTGGCGCCCGGGTCCGAGGGCAGCGTCTTCCAGTAGGCGACGGCCGCTTCCCAGTTCGCACCCTTGGGCGCGTGCGGGCGGCCCTTGAGGTACTCGAAGGTCTTCTCGTCGGGCGCCACGAGGCCGGCGCGCGCGCCGCCCTCGATCGTCATGTTGCACACCGTCATGCGGCCTTCCATCGACAGCTCGCGGATGACGTTGCCCGCGAACTCGACGACGTGGCCCGTGCCGCCGGCCGTGCCGATCTTGCCGATGATGGCGAGGATGACGTCCTTGGCGGTGACGCCGAGGCCGGTCTTGCCCTCGACCGTGATGCGCATGTTCTTGGCCGGGCGCTGGACGAGCGTCTGGGTTGCCAGAACGTGCTCGACTTCCGACGTGCCGATGCCGAAGGCGAGCGCGCCGAACGCGCCGTGCGTGGCCGTGTGGCTGTCGCCGCACACGATCGTCGTGCCGGGCTGGGTGAATCCCTGCTCCGGCCCGATGATGTGCACGATGCCCTGCCGGACGTCGTCCATGCCGTAATACTCGACGCCGAAGTCCTTCGCGTTCTTCTCCAGCGTCTCGACCTGGATGCGGCTTTCCGCGTCGGCAATGCCCTTCGAGCGGTCGGTCGTCGGCACGTTGTGGTCGGCGACCGCGACGGTGGCGTCGGGGCGGCGGACCTTGCGGCCGGACATGCGCAGGCCCTCGAAGGCCTGCGGGCTCGTCACCTCGTGAACGAGATGCCGGTCGATGTAGAGCACGCAGGTCCCGTCGTCCTGGCGGTGGACGACATGGCTGTCCCAGATCTTGTCGAACAACGTGCGCGGCTTCGTCATCGTTTCCTCTCCCGACATCCCGTTCCTCCGACGGGGCCGGCCGGACTTTCCCGGCGCGGCCCCGGCCGGCGGCTTACTTCTTCTCGGTCGGCGCATCCGCCGCCGAAGCCTCGAGATCGGCAGCGCTCATCTCGGCCGCCGTGGCGGCGACGCCGCCGGTCTTCTCGACGATGCGCGCCGACTTGCCGGTGCGGCCGCGCAGGTAATAGAGCTTCGCGCGACGCACGTCGCCGCGGCGGACGACCTCGATCCCGCCCAGACGCGGCGAGTAGAGCGGGAAAACGCGCTCCACGCCTTCGCCGAACGAGATCTTGCGCACGGTGAAGTTCGAGCTGAGGCCCGAGTTCTTGCGCGCGATGCAGACGCCTTCGAAGGTCTGCAGGCGTTCGCGCGTGCCTTCCAGCACCTTGACCTGCACGCGCAGCGTATCGCCGGGCGCGAAGTCGGGCACCTTGCGGGCGGCCACGAGCTTGCCGATCTGCTCCTTCTCGAGCTGTTCGATGATGTGCGACATGTTCTTCTCCTCTTGAACTCTCGATCTCAATGTTGCGTGCGCGCCTGACGCTTGGCCCACAGGTCGGGGCGTCGCTCGGCGGTGAGGCGCATGGCCTCGTCCCGCCGCCAGGCGCGGATTTTTGCGTGATTGCCGGAAGTCAGCACCGCCGGCACTTCGCGGTCCTGCCAGATGGCCGGCCGCGTGTAGTGGGGATATTCCAGAAGCCCGTCCTCGAAGCTCTCCTCGCCCAGCGATTCGGCCGCACCCAGCACGCCGGGCAGCAGCCGCACGCAGGCATCGACGAGGCACATCGCCGCCGGCTCGCCGCCGGACAGGACGTAGTCGCCGATCGAGATTTCCTCGAGCGCGCGCGCCTCGACGACGCGCGCATCCACACCCTCGAAGCGGCCGCACAGCAGGACGACGCCCGGACCTGCCGCCAGTTCGCGCGCGCGGTCCTGATCGAACGGCTTGCCGCGGGGCGAGAGGTAGATCGCGGCCGCCCCTTCGGGCGCGCGCGCGATCGCGACGGCGAGCGCCGCATCGACCACGTCAGGCTTCATCACCATGCCGGGGCCGCCGCCGAACGGGATGTCGTCGACGGTGCGGTGGCGGTCGGTCGCGAA
>JAYRKO010000452.1:0-2912 GCA_041905745.1 Tagaea sp.
CAGGCCCGGTTCGGCCGCCGGATGCAGCAGCAGTTCCACGCACGCCACCGTGAGGAACACGGCCATCGGATCGTTGATGCCGCTCTCGACCTCCAGCGTCGCGGTGACGCGCGTGTTGAGTTCGGTCCCGCGCATGTTGAGAAGGAGGAAGACGGCCGCCGCGTCGGTCGACGCGACGATGGCGCCCACGAGCAGGGCGCCCACCGGCGGCAGGTCGAGCAAGTACCAGGCGAGCGCGCCCACGAGGGTCGCCGTGATCGCCACGCCGACCGTCGCCAGCACCAGCGCCGGCTTAAGCGCCAGCCGGAAGGCCTGGCGGGGCGTGCGCAGCGCGCCGTCGAACAGCACGATGGCGAGCGCCACCGAGCCGACCAGATACGTCAGCTGGAAATCGCCGAACGCAATGCCGCCCGGCCCGTCCTCGCCCGCCAGCATGCCGAGTCCGAGAAAGACGAGCAGCAACGGCGCACCGAGCCGGGAGGAAAACATCCCGGCAAGAATGCTGACGACGATGAGAAAGCCGCCCAGCAGGATCGCGTGGTTCATCTGCTCCATCGAGTCCAGTCTAGACGCGGATGCGGCGGAAATGGGGAGCGAAGTTGCGCAAAATCCGCCGCCGTCGGAAACTCCGGCCCGCATGTGGACCGACGTCGTCGATCTCCGCGATTTCTACGCAAGCCCGCTGGGCCAGACCGCGCGACGGCTGATTGCCCGCCGTCTCGCCGAGATCTGGCCCGACGCGGCCGGCCAGTCGGTGCTGGGGCTGGGCTACGCCGTGCCCTACCTGCGCGACTACAGGAAATCGGCGGTGCGCTGCCTTGCGATGATGCCGGCGGCACAAGGGGTGCTGCATTGGCCGCCCGAAGGACCCAACGCCGCCGCCCTCGTCGAGGAGGAGGCGCTGCCGCTGCCCGACCTGTCGGTCGACCGCGTCCTGCTGGTCCACGCGGTCGAGCACGCCGAAGCGCTGCGCCCGCTGCTGCGCGAAGTGTGGCGCGTGCTGACCGGCAACGGGCGCGTGCTGATCGTCGTGCCCAATCGGCGCGGCATCTGGGCGCGGCTCGACCGCACGCCTTTCGGTCACGGCCATCCCTTCACGGTCGGGCAGATCCGCCGGCTGCTGCGCGACAATCTTTTCGTGCCGCAGGAAACGCGCACGGGCCTGTTCCTGCCACCCTTCGGCGGGCGCCTGTGGCTTTCCTCGGCCAATGCGTGGGAAGCGGTGGGCAGCCGCGTGTTCCCAGCACTCGCCGGCGTGGCGCTGGTCGAGGCGACCAAGACGCTCTACGCCCCCCAGCCCGCGCGCCAGCGCGTGCGGGCCCGTGCGCCGGCAACGCAGCCCGGCCTCGCCCGCCAGCGATGATTTCCGAATTCGCGCCCGCGAAGATCAATCTTTCCCTGCACGTCGTGGGCAAGCGCGCGGACGGCTACCACCTGCTCGAATCGCTCGTCGCTTTCGCGGATATCGGCGATGCGGTTCTCGCCGCGCCGGGCGAACTGCTTTCGCTGTCCGTCGACGGGCCGTTCGCCGCCGCCCTCGTCGACGAACCGGACAATCTGGTGCTGCGCGCGGCGCGCGCGCTCGGCGTGGCGACGGGCACCGACGAGGGCGCCAAGATCCGCCTGACCAAGAACCTGCCGGTGGCCAGCGGCATCGGCGGCGGTTCGTCGGATGCGGCCGCGACGATCCGCGCGCTCGGCCGGCTATGGGGCGGGCTGCCGGATCGCGCGCGGCTCGAGGAACTCGCCTGGTCGCTGGGGGCCGACACGATCGTGTGCCTCGACGCGGTTGCGGCCTGGATGTCGGGCACGGGCGAAACGGTCGAGCCGGCGGGCGAACTGCCCGAGGCTGGGCTCGTGCTCGTCAACCCGGGCGTGGCGCTGCCCACACCCCTCGTCTTCCGGGCCCGCACGGGTCCGTTTTCGAAGCCCTGCCGCTTCGCCGTTCCCGCCGACGCGGCCGGTTTGGCCGCCGCGCTCGAAGGCACGACCAACGATCTGGCGGCACCGGCCCTGCGCGCGGCGCCGATCGTGGGGGACGTGCTTGCGGCGCTCGAATCGCTGCCCGGCACGCTCCTTTCGCGCATGTCCGGCAGCGGGGCGACGTGTTTCGGCCTCTACGCCGACCGCGATGCGGCCGCGGCGGCCGCCAAGGCGTTGAAATCGCGCGCGCCGGCCGGCTGGTGGATCGCCGCCGGCGGGTGGCATAAAGCCCGACGGCCTGCCGTTGTCGGGCCTCACGGGGGGTGCTAAACCCCCTTCGCGTTGGCCCCTTTTCCGGAAGTCTCAATGTCCAAGAAAGTCGCGCTCATCACCGGCGTCACCGGCCAGGACGGCGCCTATCTCGCCGAACTGCTTCTGCAAAAGGGCTACATCGTCCACGGCGTCAAGCGGCGTTCCTCGTCGTTCAACACGGCGCGCGTCGACCATCTCTACGCCGACCGGCACGAGCACGGCGTGCGCTTCTTCATGCATTACGGCGACCTGACCGACGCGACGAACCTGATCCGGCTCGTCCAGCAGACGCAGCCCACCGAGATCTACAACCTCGCCGCCCAGAGCCACGTCGCCGTCAGCTTCGAGACGCCCGAATACACCGCCAACGCCGACGGCATCGGCACGCTGCGCCTGCTCGAAGCCATCCGCATCCTCGGCATGGAAAAGGCGACGCGCTTCTATCAGGCGTCGACTTCCGAGCTTTACGGGCTCGTCCAGGAAAGGCCGCAGCGCGAAACGACCCCCTTCTATCCGCGCAGCCCCTACGCCGCCGCGAAGCTCTACGCCTACTGGATCACGGTCAATTACCGCGAAGCCTACGGCATGCACGCGTCCAACGGCATCCTCTTCAACCACGAGGGCCCGACGCGCGGCGAAACCTTCGTCACGCGCAAGATCAGCCGCGCGGTCGCCGC
>JAYRKO010000453.1:0-2909 GCA_041905745.1 Tagaea sp.
CCGGCTGCCGCGTCAACAAGAGCCGCTGCCTGACCCACGATCTGTGGGAAGAACTCGGCAACCAGATCCACCTCTATCTTTCCAGCGTGACGCTGGCCGACGTGTGCGCGCGCAAGGTGCTGGGCACCTCGCACGTGATCGACCACGTGGGCGAACCCGAGGCGAACCCGGCCGCCCCCAGCCCGATGGCGGCGGCGGAATAGGCGACCCCCGACGATGACGACGCCCGTCTATCTCGACTGGAATGCGAGCGCGCCGCTGGCCGAACCGGCCCGCGCGGCGATGGCGCATGCCTTCGGGATCGCGGGCAATCCGTCCTCCGTCCACGCCGCGGGGCGTGCGGCGCGCAAGCTCGTCGAGGATGCGCGCACGGCGATCGCGCAGGCGGCGGGTGCGCCGGATGCGCGCGTCGTCTTCACGGGCAGCGGCACCGAGGCGAACGCGCTGGCGCTCAACGGCTTTGCGCCGGCCGAATGCCTCGTCTCGGCAATCGAGCACGATTGCGTGTGGACCACCCTTTCGGGCGCGGCCGTCATCCCCGTCACGCGTGCGGGGACGGTCGACCTGACGGCGCTGGAGCGGCTGATCGCCGAACGCCGGCCCAAGCTTGTCGCGGTCATGCTCGCCAACAACGAGACCGGCGCGATCCAGCCGGTCGCCGAAATCGCACGCCTCGCCCGTGCGGGCGGTGCGCGCGTGCATTGCGATGCCGTTCAGGCATTCGGCCGCATGCCGGTCGATTTCGCGGGCCTGGGCGTTGATACGATGGCGCTGTCCGCCCACAAGATCGGCGGGCCGCAGGGCGTGGGCGCACTGGTCGCGCGCAAGGGCGCGGTGCTGGCACCGATCTTCGCGGGCGGGCAGGAACAGGGCCTGCGCGCCGGCACGCACAACGTCGCCGGCATTGCGGGCTTCGGCGCCGCGGCGCGCACGATGGCGCCGATGGCGCCTTTGTTGCGCGACGGTCTGGAAAGCCGGCTGCGCGAGGCCTATGTCGGTTGCACGATCCACGCCGCCGACGCGCCGCGCCTGCCGAATACGAGTTGCATCGGCCTGCCGGGCGTGCCGGCCGAAACGCAGGTGATGGCGCTCGACCTCGCGGGGTTCGCCGTTTCGGCGGGTGCCGCGTGCTCGTCGGGCAAGGTCAAGGCGAGCCGCACGCTGGCGGCGATGGGTGCGGGCACGGGGGCGGGCGAGGCGATCCGCGTCTCGCTCGGACCCGCGACGACGCAGGACGAAATCGACGCCTTCGCGCGCGCATGGATCGCGCTCGCGAGGCGACTGGCGCCGGTTCCCGCCGCCGCTTGAGACGGGATTAGGTTTGGAGTGACGCGAAAATGGCGACTGCACTGAAGAAGGCTTCCGACGACCGCGCGAATGCGCCGCGCAAACCCGTCTATCTCGACTATCAGGCGACCACGCCGATGGACCCGCGCGTGCTCGAGGCGATGATGCCGTACTTCACCGAGAAGTTCGGCAATCCGCACAGCCGCAACCACGAATACGGCTGGGAAGCCGAAGAGGGCGTGGAAAAGGCGCGCGCGCAGATCGCCGAGCTGATCGGCGCCGACGAACGCGAGATCGTCTTCACGTCGGGCGCCACGGAATCCAACAACCTCGCCCTTGCCGGGGTGGCGCATTTCTACAAGGACCAGCGCGACCACATCGTCACGCTGGTGACCGAGCACAAATGTGTGCTCGACACCTGCCGCCATCTCGAACAGGAAGGCTTCAAGGTCACCTACCTGCCGGTCAAGGCGGACGGTCTCGTCGACCTCAAGGAACTCGAGGCGGCGATCACCGAGAAGACGGTGCTCGTCTCGATCATGGCCGCCAACAACGAGATCGGCGTGATCCAGCCGCTGGCCGAGATCGGCGCGCTGTGCCGCGCCAAGGGCGCCTTCTTCCACACCGACTGCGCGCAGGCCTACGGCAAGATCCCGCTCGACGTCGACGCGATGAAGATCGACCTGATGTCGATCTCCGGCCACAAGATCTACGGACCCAAGGGCATCGGCGCGCTCTATGTGCGCCGCAAGCCGCGCGTGCGCCTGCAGGCGCTGATCCACGGCGGCGGGCAGGAGCGCGGCATGCGCTCGGGCACGCTTCCCACGCCGCTGTGCGTGGGCCTCGGCAAGGCGGCAGAAATCGCGAAGAACGAGATGGCGGCGGAATCCGCCCGTCTCCTGAAGCTGCGCGAGCGCTTCCTCAAGACCATCAACGAGAAGCTGCCCGAGGTCTTCCTCAACGGCGATCTCGCGCACCGGTTGCCGGGCAACCTCAACCTCTCCTTCGCCTATGTCGAGGGCGAGGGGCTGATGATGGGCATCAAGGACCTGTGCGTCTCGTCGGGTTCGGCGTGCACGTCGGCCTCGCTCGAACCCAGCTACGTGCTGCGCGCGCTGGGCGTGGAAGAAGAACTGGCACACACGTCGCTGCGCATCGGTTTCGGCCGCTTCACGACGGAAGCCGAAGTCGATTACGCGGCCGAGCGCATCATCGAGGCAGTTTCCAAGCTGCGCTCGATGAGCCCGCTGTGGGAAATGGCGCAGGAAGGCATCGACATCAAATCGATCCAGTGGGCCGCGCACTGACGCGCCCGCTGACGCAAACACAGGAGACGACGACATGGCCTACAGCGAAAAACTGGTCGACCACTTCGAGAACCCCCGCAACGTCGGCGCGATGGACAAGAACGATCCGGCGGTCGGCACCGGCCTCGTCGGCGCGCCCGCGTGCGGCGACGTGATGAAGCTGCAGATCAAGGTGAACGCCGAGGGCATCATCGAGGACGCGAAGTTCAAGACCTTCGGCTGCGGTTCGGCGATCGCGTCGTCCTCGCTCGTGACCGAATGGGTCAAGGGCAAGACGGTCGACGAAGCGGCCTCGATCAAGAACACCGACATCGC
>JAYRKO010000007.1:0-16752 GCA_041905745.1 Tagaea sp.
CGCGCCATCAGTCGCGCAGGCTGCGCCAGAAGCTGAGACCCAGAAGCCACGCGCTTGCCGCGAACCACGCGACGAGAACGGCTTCCGGCCGTTCGGGCGCCATCCAGATGAGCACGAAGGACGAAACACACCACACGCCCGTGGCGCCCAGCGTCAGAACGCGGCAATCGCGCACGCGCAGCGGATGGACCGACTTGACCTTGGTGAAGCTGAACGCACCCAGCACCGCCACGAAGAACAGGTTCCACAGCGGGTCGAGTCCCAGCACGAACATGTAGAGCGCCACGACGTTCCAGATCGCCGGGAAGCCGACGAAATAGTTGTCGCGCGTTTTCAAATCGAGATTGGCGAAGACGTAGAGCGAGGAGAACAGGACCCAGCCCGCCGCCGCGGCCGCGATCCAGCCTTCGCCCAGCCAGCCGAACTGCCACATCATCACCGCGGGCACGACGACGTAGGTGAGGTAGTCGACCACGAGGTCGAGCAGCGCGCCGTCGAAGCGCGGCAGGCGCGCCGCGACGTCGAGCTTGCGCGCGACCGGCCCGTCGATTCCGTCGACGATGAGCGCCAGGCCCAGCCACAGCAGCGCCTTGCGCGCGTCGCCCTCGATGACGGCGATGAGCGCCAGAAGGCCGATGACGGCGCCCGAGGCCGTCAGCGCATGGACGGCCCAGGCGGCGCCCTTCACGGCGCCCTCCGGGACGTCCTTGGCGAAGACGGTCTTCATCGCGCGTCCTCCTTTGCGTTACTGCGCGGTCCAGCCGCCGTCGATCGAGAACGACGAGCCGCGGATCTGGTCGGCCGCCGGCGAGCACAGGAAGGCCGCGAGGCCGCCGATCTGCTCGGGCGTGGCGAATTCGTGCGAGGGCTGCTTTTCGGACAGCAGGTCGATCTTCGCGGCGTCGCCCGAGATGCCCTTGCGCTGGGCGAGCGCGTCGATCTGCTTCTGCACCAGCGGCGTCAGCACCCAGCCCGGGCAGATCGCGTTGCAGGTGATGCCCGACTTCGCCGTTTCCAGCGCCACGACCTTGGTGAGGCCGACGAGCCCGTGCTTGGAGGCGACGTAGGCCGACTTCTCGACCGACGCCACGATGCCGTGCGCCGAGGCGATGTTGATGATGCGGCCCCAGTTGCGCTTCTTCATGTCGGGCAGGGCGGCACGGATCGCCTGGAAGCAGGAGGAGAGGTTGAGCTGGATGACCTTGTCCCACATCTCCAGCGGGAACTTGTCGACCGGCGCCACGTGCTGCATGCCCGCGTTGTTGACGAGGATGTCGACCGCGCCGAATTCCGCGATGCAGCCCTCGACCATGCCGGCGACCGCTTCGGGCTTCGTCAGGTCGGCGGCCGAATAGCTGATCTTCCCGCCAGCGGCGGCAAGCTCCTTGCGCAGTGCGTCGATGGCCGCGGCCTCGCCGAAGCCGTTGAGCAGCACGTTGGCGCCCTGCGCGGCGAGTGCGCGCGCGATGCCGAGGCCGATGCCGCTGGTCGATCCCGTGACGATCGCCGTCTTTCCCTTGAGCGTCATGTCGCTTCCCGTCCGTTCTTGCGTTTCCAATGTTCTAGCGCCAGTCGGCGCGCTAGGCCAGAATGTGCGCGACCATGACGCAGCTTCAGGCTTTTCTCGTCGTTTCCGTGGGTTGGATCGCCCCCCTCGTCCACGTGCTGGTCGCGCGCGGGGCCGGCGGATGGCGTCCCCCGCCGGGTTCGGGCTGCCCCATCGGCCACCGGGTGGGCTGGCTGGTGCTCGTGCTGCTGCTCGGGCCGGTGGGCTGGCTCATGTTCGTCACGCGCAAGTCGCGCAAGCGCGACGTCAGCTCTTGAAGAACGAGGCGGCCGCGGCGCGATGCTTGTCCTTGGCGTCGATGGCCGCGCGGGCGCGCGCGATCTCGCCTTCCAGCCGCTCGATATAGGCGGTGAGTTCCGCGATGCCCCAGCCCGAAAGATCCTTCGGCTTGACGATCTTGTTTTTCGGTTCAAGGTCCTCGAATTCCATTGCCCGTCTCCGGCCTGCGTGAGGTTGCCATGACTCTCCCCCAAACGATGTCCGTCGTCGAGCTTCGTGCACCCGGTGCGGCCGAGAACCTGATCCCCGGCCGTCTGCCGGTGCCCGTGCCCAAGGCGGGCGAGGTGCTGATCCGCGTGGCGGCCGCGGGCGTCAATCGGCCCGACGTGCTGCAGCGCCAGGGCAAGTATCCGCCGCCGCCCGGCGCCCCCGCGACGCTGGGGCTGGAGGTTGCGGGCACGGTCGTCGAGGCGGCGGCCGACGTGCATTGGCCCAAGCCCGGCACGCGCGTGTGCGCGCTGGTGGCCGGCGGCGGCTATGCGGAATATGCGGTGGCCCCGGCCGCGCAGTGCCTGCCGGTTCCCAAGGGCTTCACCGACATCGAGGCGGCGGCGGTGCCCGAGACGTTCTTCACCGTATGGACGAACGTGTTCGAGCGCGGCGCGCTGAAGGCGGGCGAATATTTCCTCGTCCACGGCGGCGCATCGGGCATCGGCACGACGGCCGTGCAGCTCGCCTCGGCCTTCGGCGCGCACGTGCTGGCGACGGCGGGCACGACCGAGAAGTGCGCGGCCGTGGCGAAGCTGGGTGCGGCGCGCGCGATCAACTACCGCACGGAGGATTTCGTCGCCGCCGCGAAGGAATTCACGGGCGGTAACGGCGTCGACCTGATCCTCGACATGGTCGGCGGCGACTACTTCATGCGCAACGTCGAGGCGTGCGCGGTCGAAGGGCGCATCGTGCAGATCGCCTTCCTGCGCGGGCCGAAGATGGAAGTGTCGATGGATCAGGTGATGCGCAAGCGCCTCACCTATACCGGTTCGACGCTGCGCCCGCGCACGGTCGAGCAGAAGGGCGCCATCGCCCGCGCGCTCGCCGAAAAGGTGTGGCCGCTGCTCGAATCGGGCCGCGTGCGCCCGGTCATCCACGCGACGTTCCCGCTTGCGCACGCCGCGCAGGCGCACGCGCTGATGGAAGCCGACACCCATATCGGCAAGATCGTGCTGACGGTGGACGACGCCGCAAAATAAACAGGGAACAATATGCAACGGTAACCTATTTAAGTATTTGATTTTGAAGGCAGGTTGCATACGGCGAATTCGATGCAACGGAATATCTATGGCTGTAATCATGGAAATTATACTATCCTAAAATAGGACAATTGTCAAATCCGAGAATTCCGGAAATCCGGCGGGAGCGGCCGGCGCAGGCGCGTCAGTTCTTGCGCGCCGCCGCGATCGCCTCGGCGATCAGGTCGATGTCGCCCACATGGTTCGCCAGCAACAGCACGAGCTTGGCATTGACCTTGGCCGAAGTCGCCTCGTCGAGATCGCGGTGCGCGTCGACGAGCAGCTGGTAGAGCGCGTCGGGATCGGGCGTGCCGGGTTCGGTCCGCAGTTTGGTCATCGCGCGATCTCCTTGCCGAGCGCGCGGGCGAGGGCGGCTTCGACCGATGCGAGATCGAGCCGGCGCGCGCGCCAGCACACATGCTGGTCGGGGCGGAACAGGTAGACCGTGCCCGGCTTCGCGTCGTAGCGCTTCCACGCGAGTTCGGCCGTTTCCGGCACGGCACTCGCGCGCACGGGAACCGGCAGGCGCGTCAGCGCGTCGAACGCGGCCGGATCGGGCGGGCCGAACGACAGCAGCGAGAAGCCGTATTTGAGCCGGTCGAGCAGCCAGCCCGACCCGTCGGGCGCGTCGAGCGCGGGGGCGCCCGGCGCCACGCCGCCGTCGAACGCATCCGCGTCGGGCGAGGAGAGGGGCGAGGCGGCATGCTTGGTGGGCACCGACAGGCGGCCGGAATTGACGAGCCGGCGCGCGAAGGCGTGGTCGCGCGCCAGTTCCAGCGTGGCGTCGCGGAACAGGCGCGAGGCGGCGTTCTTGGGCGTGATGAAATCGGTCGCGCGTGTGGAATTGAGGATGTTCTCGTCGGCCGCTTCCGTGCGCTCGCTGTCGTAGCTGTCGAGGAGCCGCTCGGGCGCCTTGCCGGCGAGCACAGCGGCAAGCTTCCAGCCGAGATTGTCGGCATCCTGCACGCCGGAGTTCGCGCCGCGTGCGCCGAAGGGGCTCACCTGATGCGCCGCGTCGCCCGCGAACAGCACGCGCCCGTGGCGGAAGCGTTCGAGGCGACGGCACTGGAACGTGTAGACGCTGACCCATTCGATCTCGAAGGAAACGTCGGGGCCCAGCATCGCGCGCACGCGCGAACGCACGCGCTCGGGGTCCTTCTCGGCTTCCGGGTCGGCGTCCCAGCCGAGCTGGAAGTCGATGCGCCAGACATCGTCGGGCTGCTTGTGCAGCAGCGTCGAGCCGCCCGCGTGGAACGGCGGCTCGAACCAGAACCAGCGCTCGGACGGGAAGCCCGCCTTCATGCGCACGTCGGCGATGAGGAAGCGGTCCTCGAAAACGCGGCCGCGGAAATCGAGGCCCAGCGCCCGGCGCGTGGGGCTGCGCGCGCCGTCGCACGCCACGACCCAGTCCGCGTCGATCGCATAGCGCCCCTTCGGCGTTTCCACCGTCAGCGCCACGTGGCCGTCGTGCGGCTCGATCGCGCTCACGCGGCTCTTCCAGCGCAGGTCGAGGCCCTTGATGCCGTCTGCGCGGTCGACGAGGAACTTCTCCAGCCAGTATTGCTGCAGATTGACGAAGGCCGGGAAGCGGTGGCCGCTTTCGGGCAGCAGGTCGAAGGCATAGACCTGCTTCTCGCCGAAGAAGACCTTGCCCACCTGCCACGTCACGCCCTTGTCGACCATCGGCGCGGCACAGCCCAGCCGGTCGAATATCTCCAGCGTGCGCTTGGCGTAGCAGATGCCGCGCGAGCCGACCGAGACGGTGCCGTCCTCGTCCAGCAGCACGACGCGCACGCCGCGAAGCGCTAGGTCGATGGCAAGCGACAGGCCCACAGGGCCCGCCCCGATCACGACGACGGGATGGCGCGCGGGCTGTACCGCACCCATGTCGGGCGTCGCCCGGAAGGCGTAATCGGGATAGGCGAAGCTCATTCCCGGCGTTTCCCCCCGTGCGCGCCCGGCGGTCAGTCCTTCGGGCGCAGGTCGATCACCCGCTTGGCCTTGCCGATGGAACGCGCGACCTGGCCGATTTCGGCGATGCGCACGCTCGCGGTCACCCCGATATAGGCCTTGACGTTCTGCGCCAGCAAGGCGGCGGCCTGTCGCAGCCCCTCGGCGTCGGCCGTGCGCTCGGGCTTGGGCTCGACGACGATGTCGAGCTGGTCGAGCCGGTCGTCGCGGCGCAGTTCCAGCACGTAATGCGGCGACAGGCGCTGGTCCTTCAGGATCAGCTCCTCGATCTGCGTGGGGAAGACGTTGACGCCGCGCACGATCATCATGTCGTCGCTGCGCCCGGTAATGCGCGCCATGCGGCGCATCGCGCGCGCGCTGCCCGGCAGCAGCGTCGTCAGGTCGCGCGTGCGGTAGCGCACGACGGGGAAGGCCTCCTTCGTCAGCGTCGTGAAGGCAAGCTCGCCCGAAACGCCGTCGGCCAGCGCCGTACCAGTCGCGGGGTCGACGATCTCGGGATAGAAATGGTCTTCCCAGATCGTCGGGCCGTCCTTCGTTTCGACGCATTCGTTGGCCACGCCCGGCCCCATCACTTCCGACAGGCCGTAGATGTCGAGCGCGTCCATCGCGAAGCGTGCCTCGATCTCGCGGCGCATCGAATCGGTCCACGGTTCGGCACCGTGGATGCCGACCAGCAGCGAAGATTTGCGCGGGTCGAGACCCTGCTTCTCGAACTCGTCGGCGATGGCGAGCATGTAGCTGGGCGTCACCATGATGAGCTGCGGCTTGAAATCCGCGATGAGCTGCACCTGCTTCTCGGTCTGCCCGCCCGACATCGGGATGACCGTGCAGCCCAGCGCCTCGCCGCCGTAGTGCGCGCCGAGCCCGCCGGTGAACAGGCCGTAGCCGTACGCGACGTGCAAAAGATCGCCCGGCAGGCCGCCCGCGGCGCGGATCGAGCGCGCGACGAGCGAAGCCCAGTTCGCGATGTCGTTGCGGCTGTAGCCGACGACCGTGGGCTTGCCCGTGGTGCCCGAGGAAGCGTGGATGCGCACGCATTTCTCGCGCGGGATCGCGAACATGCCGAACGGATAGGCGCGGCGCAGGTCGTCCTTCGTCGTGAAGGGAAATTTCGCGAGGTCTTCGAGCTTGCGGAAATCCGACGGGTGGACGCCGGCCGCGTCGAACTTCTGCCGGTAGAGCGGCACGTTCTTGTAGGCGTGCGCGAGCGTCCATTTGAGACGCCTGGTCTGCAGCGCCGCGATCTCGTCGCGGCTGGCGATTTCGATGGGGTCGAGCAGGTTGCGCGGGCAGCCGCCGCGCAGCTGCTTGCCGGCGACGCTCGTGGCCCCGCGCGCCGTCAGGCGGAAGCGGAAGGCGGGCTTCGCCGCCGCCTTCGTCTTCGCCTTCCTCCCCGTTTTCGCCGTCTTCTTCTTTTTGGCCGCCATTCCCGTTCCCTCTAGACCCGTTCGAGCGCGAGCGCGATCCCCTGACCGACGCCGATGCACATCGTGGCGAGCGCGCGCTTTTTGTTCGCGTGATGCAGTTCGATCGCGGCCGACAGCGCCATGCGCGCCCCCGACATGCCCAGCGGATGACCCAGCGCGATGGCCCCGCCATTGGGGTTAACCTGCGCGGCATCGTCGGGCAGGCCCAGTTCGCGCAGCACGGGCAGGGCCTGTGCGGCGAACGCCTCGTTGAGCTCGATCACGTCGAGATCGGCGACCTTCCAGCCGAGCTTGGCGAGCAGCTTCTTGGTCGCGGGTGCGGGACCCATACCCATGATGCGCGGCGGCACGCCCGCCGCCGCCGCACCGACGATGCGGGCCATGGGCTTGAGGCCGAAGCGCTTCACCGCCGCTTCCGATGCGACGAGAAGTGCCGCCGCCCCGTCGTTGACGCCCGACGCATTGCCCGCCGTCACGCTGCCGCCGGCGCGGAAGGGCGCCTTCAGCTTGGCGAGCGCTTCGAGCGAGGTCGCGCGCGGATGCTCGTCCTTGTCGACGAGGACTGTGTCCTTGCCCTTCTTCGTCTCGACCGCGACGATCTCCTTCGCGAGCCGGCCGTTGGCCTGTGCGGCCAGCGCCTTCTGCTGGCTGCGCAGCGCGAAGGCGTCCTGGTCCTCGCGGCTCACTTTGTAGTCGGCGGCGACGTTCTCGGCCGTCTCGGGCATCGAATCGATGCCGTGCATCTGCTTCATCAGCGGATTGACGAAGCGCCAGCCGATGGTGGTGTCGTAGATCGCGTTCTCGCGGCTGAACGCCGTCTCGGCCTTGCCCATCACGAAGGGCGCACGGCTCATGCTTTCCACACCGCCCGCGACCATGAGGTCGGCCTCGCCCGCGCGGATCGCGCGCGCGGCGGTGGCGAGCGCGTCGAGCCCCGAGCCGCACAGCCGGTTGATCGTCGAGCCCGACATGCCCACGGGAAGCCCCGCCAGCAGCAGCGCCATGCGCGCGACGTTGCGGTTGTCCTCGCCCGCCTGATTGGCGCAGCCGTAGATCACGTCGTCGACCGCCGCCCAGTCGACCGACGGGTTGCGCTTCACGAGTTCGCGCAGCGGGAGTGCTGCAAGATCGTCCGTGCGCACGCCCGAAAGCGCGCCGGCATAGCGGCCGATGGGCGTGCGGATGCCGTCGCAGAGAAACGCTTCGTTCATTTCTTCGGTTCCTCGGGTGTCAGGCCGGGCACGAGCTCGCCGCGAATCTGGGTCGAGTGGCCGCGGAAAAGCGCGACAAGCTTGCCGTCCTGGTCGCGCACGTCCACTTCGGTCACGCCGGAGCGGCCGCCGCGATGCACTTCGCGCGCGTGGGCGACCAGCAGATCGCCTTCCTTCGCGGCCGAGACGAACGTAACCGTGCAGTTGTTGGCGACGGTGACCTTGTTGTGGCTGTTGCAGGCGAAGGCGAAGGCGGAATCGGCGAGCGTGAAGATGAAGCCGCCGTGGCAGATGCCGTGACCGTTGCAGAATTCGGGGCGCACCTTCATGCGCAGCACGGCTTCCGAGGGCAGCGCCGTCACCAGCTCCATGCCCATGTGACGCGAGGCGCGGTCGGTCGACCACATCGCCTCGGCCGATTTCGCCGCGATCTCTTCCTTCGTGGGCTTCGTCATCGTTCCCTCGCCACGAGGCGGGTGAGGCGCGAGGAGGCGCGATAGCGGTCCTCGCCGTAATGGAGATGCAGGTTGTCGAGCACGGTCTTGACCGTCGGCAGGCCGATCTCGCGGCCCCACGCGAAGGGCCCCTTGGGGTAGTTGACGCCCTTGGTCATCGCGACGTCCACGCCCTCGGCGCTGACCACGCCCTGCTGCACGGCTTCCAGCGCCTCGTTCACCAGCATGGCGAGCGTGCGCATGACGATCAGGCCCGGCGCGTCGTCGATGAGCGACACGGCGATGCCGCACGCCTGGAAGAAGCCGGTGGCGACGGCACTTGCCTGTCCGGTCGCCTGATCGGCGACCGCGATCGCGATGCGCGTGCATTCGCCGTAGTCGAGGGCGAGATCGTGCAGCACCAGCGAAGGCTCGCCCGTTTCGCGCGCGCGCACCGTTGCCGTGCGTCCGTCGGTCAGGCGCAGCGCCACGCCGTCGACCAGCAGTGTGGCCCCGCGCGGGCCGGCCGGGCGGCGATGGACGGGCAGGTCCGCCGCCTTCGCGCGCGCGACCATGGTTTCGAGGAAGTCGAGATCGCCTTCGACGACGATCTGCTGCGGGCGCACGCCCACGGGCTCGGTCGCGGGATAGGGCTTGTCGGCTTCCTTGCCGTAGCCGAAGAAGCCGCGGCCCGTCTTGCGCCCGAGCCGCCCGGCCGCCACCATCTCGGCCTGCAGGACCGAGGGCAGGTAGCGCGGATCGTTGAAATACGCCTCGTACACCGACCGCGTGACGGCGAAGTTCACGTCGTGCCCGATCAGGTCCATCAGTTCGCACGGACCCATGCGGAAGCCGCCGGCATCGCGCATCACCGCATCGATGGTCGCGGGATCGGTCGCGCGTTCCGTCAGCAGGCGCAGCGCCTCGGCATAGAAGGGCCGCGCGCAGCGGTTGACGACGAAGCCGGGCGTGGAGGCGGCGTGCACCGGCGCCTTGCCCCAGGCGGCGGCGGTGTCGAACAGCGTCGCGGCGACCGCCTCGTCCGTCGTCAGGCCCGAGACGATCTCGACCAGCGCCATCACGGGGGCGGGATTGAAGAAGTGGAAGCCCGCCACGCGCCCCGGCCGGTCGAGCCCGCGCGCGATCGCGGAGATCGACAGCGACGACGTGTTGGTCGCAAGGATGCAGTCGCCGGCGACGACGGCTTCAAGCTCGGCGAAGAGCTTTCGCTTGGCGTCGGTGTCCTCGACGATCGCCTCGACGACGAGCGCGCACACGTCGAGATCGGCGAGGCTCTCGGCCGGTTCGAGCCGGCCCTTCACGATCTCGGCCTTGTCCGCACCCATCTTGCCCTTGGCGACGAGCGTTTCGAGCGTGCGGCCGAGATTGGCGATCGCCTGTTCGACCGCGCCCGCGCGCACGTCGAAAAGCCGCACGCGATGCCCGGCCGTGGCGGCGACCTGCGCGATGCCGGCCCCCATGGCGCCCGCACCCACGATGCCGATGGTCCGGTCGGCGGGAATGGCGGGCATGCTCAGTTTCCCTTGAAGGCGGGTTTGCGCTTCTCGAAAAAGGCGGCGACGCCCTCGCGATAGTCGGAAGTGCGGCCCATGCGGCCCTGTTCGTCGCGCTCGTGGTCGAGGGCGGCGTCGAGATCGCGCGACCATGCGCCGTCGATCGCGCGCTTGATGGCGGCAAGTGCTTGCGTGGGCTGCGTGGCGAGATGGCGGGCGAGACCCAGCGCTTCGTCCTTCACGCGCTCGTCCTCGACCACCTTCCAGATCAGGCCCCATTCGTGGGCCTGCTCGGCCGTGATCTTCTCGCCCAGCATCGCAAGGCCCTTGGCGCGCGCCGTGCCGGCAAGACGCGGCAGGAACCACGTCGAGCCGCTGTCGGGCACGAGGCCGATCTTGACGAAGGCCTGCAGGAACGTCGCCGAGCGCGCGGCGTAGACGATGTCGCAGGCGAGTGCGAGCGACATGCCCGCCCCGGCGGCCACGCCGTTGACCGCGCACACGACGGGCAGCGGCAGGTCGCGGATCGCGCGGATCAGCTTGTTGTAGGTTTTGTCGAGCGTTTCGGACAGATCGGGCATCTCGCCGCCCTTGCGCTGGCCCAGATCCTGGCCCGCGCAGAAACCGCGCCCTTCGCCCGTCAGGAAGACCGCGCGCGCACCCGCGGCCGGGGCGCCTTCCAGTGCCGCGCGCAACTCGGCGTGCATTTCGGGCACGAAGGCGTTGAGCTTGTCGGGCCGGGCGAGCGCGATCGAGGCGACGCCGTCTTCGAGCGAATATCGGATCGTCTGGTAGGCCATTGCCGGACCATGCCAAGCCGGGGCGCGCCCCGCAACCCCGAACGCGCGCGCGAAGGGCGTTTCCCGCTGCGGCCTTTTCGCGCTAAATCTGTTCCGCATTGCGGGAGGGAACGACGCGCATGTTTTTCGAACGCCATCGCGCCACGCTGGACGCCGCACTCGCGGCACTCGACGCGCGCGGCTACTGGTCGGCCTATCCGGAAGCGCCCTCGGGCAAGATCTACGGCGAAACCGCCAACGACGACGCGAAGAAGGCGTTCGAGGCGCAGATCGGCCAGCCCTTCGCGCTCGACCAGGCCGCCAGCGGCACGACGGGTTCCGAACGTTCGCCCTACGGCTTCGATCTCAAGATCGCCTATCCGCGTCTCGATCCCGACCGCGCGATCGCCAACGCCGCGGCCGCGCGCGCGGGCCTGCGCAAGGCGGGCGTGCAAGCGCGCGTGGGCGCTTGCCTCGAAATCCTCGCGCGGCTCAACAAGATGTCGTTCGAGATCGCCTACGCGGTCATGCACACGACGGGGCAGGGCTTCGTCATGGCCTTCCAGGCCGGCGGCCCGCACGCGCAGGACCGCGGGCTCGAAGCCGTGGCGACGGCGTGGCGCGAGATGGGCCGCGTGCCCGCGCACGCGCGCTGGGAAAAGCCGCAGGGCAAGAACCCAGCACTGGTGATGGACAAGGACTACCGCATCGTGCCCAAGGGCATCGGGCTTGCGATCGGCTGCGCGACGTTCCCGACATGGAACACCTATCCGGCACTGTTCGCAAATCTCGCCACCGGCAATCCCACGCTGGTGAAGCCGCATCCCTTCGCGATCCTGCCGCTGGCGATCACGGTGCGCGTCGCGCGCCAGGTGCTGGCCGAGGCGGGCCTGCCGGTCGACGGCGTGCAGCTCGTCGCCGACGGGCTCTACGCGCCGGTCGCGCAGATCCTCGCCAAGCGGCCGGAAGTGGCGCTGATCGACTATACGGGCGGCCCGGAATTCGGCGCGTGGCTGTCGGCCAATGCGGGCCACGCGACGATCTTCGCCGAGAAGGCGGGCACCAACGCCGTCGTGATCGAAAGCACGGACGACGCGAAGGGCATGTTCCAGAACCTCGCCTTCTCGCTGTCGCTCTATTCGGGCCAGATGTGCACGACGCCGCAGAACCTGTTCGTGCCCGCATCGGGCGTGAAGACGCCCGACGGCACGCTCTCGCCCGAGGCGTTCGGGCAGAAGCTGTCCGAAGCGGTCGACAAGCTGCTGGGCGAACCCGCGCGCGCGGCCGAAGTGCTGGGCGCGGTGCAGAACCCCGCGACACTCGCGCGCATCGAAGCGGCCGGCCGGCAGGGGCGCGTCGTGCGCGCAAGTGCCCCCGCCACGCATCCGATTTTCCCGGACGCGACGGTCCGCACGCCCGCGATCGTGGCGCTCGATGCCGGCCAGTCGGCGATCTACGGGCAGGAGGCGTTCGGGCCGATCTCGTATCTGGTGACCGCGATCGACCGCGACGCGGCGCTGGACGCGGCCTTCGGCACCATCGCGAAGAAGGGCGCCATCACCGCGGCGGTGTACTCGACCGATGCCGCCTTCCTCGACGCGGCGGCCGAACGCGCGGCCGACGTGGGCGTGGCGCTGTCGGAAAACCTGACGGGCGGCGTGTTCGTCAACCAGTCGGCGGCGTTCAGCGACTATCACGCGACGGGGTGCAACCCGGCGGCCAACGCCTCGCTGACCGACGCGGGCTTCGTGGCGCCGCGCTTCCACGTGGCGCAGGTGCGTCGGCCCGGCAAGGCCGCCGCGGCATGAGCAAGCCCCGCCGCCCGCGCGTCTACGCGATCGACGGGCTTGTGCCCGTCGTCGACCCGACGAGCTTCGTGCACCCCACGGCCGTGCTGATCGGCGACGTGATCGTCGGACCGGGCTGCTATATCGGGGCGGCGGCGACGCTGCGCGGGGATTTCGGCCGGCTCGTGATGGAGAAGGGCTCGAACCTGCAGGACAGCTGCGTGGTGCACGGCTTTCCCGATACCGACACGGTGCTGGAGGAAGACGCGCATATCGGCCACGGCGCGATCCTGCACGGCTGCACGGTCAAGCGCGACGCGCTCGTGGGCATGAACGCGACCGTGATGGACGGCGCGGTCGTGGGCGAAAGCGCATTCGTCGCCGCGATGGCGTTCGTGAAGGCGGGTTTCGTCGTTCCGCCGCGCACGCTCGTCGCCGGCATCCCCGCGAAGATCCTGCGCGAACTGACGGACAAGGAAATCGAGTGGAAGCGCTCGGGTACGCGCGACTACCAGACGCTGACGGTGCGCTGCCTTGCGACGTTCGAGGAACGCGACGCGCTCGAAGCCCCCGAGCCCGACCGCAAGCGCCTGTCGCTAAAGGGCGTGTCGGAACCGCTCTACAAGACGAAGGGCGGGTAGTCTAATTGGCAATTGGACAAGCAGTATCTATTTCTAGTAGCGTTGGGTCGGATTTCATTTTCCGACCGACTTGGACATGCAATGGACGCCTATATCGGCATGATCGAAGCACATCCGGTTGGTGCTTGGGCCATAGCGGCGCTACTGCTTCTTTTGTTAGAATTTTTGACGACTGGACTGCTTGGTTCGTTTGCTCTTGCGGCAGGATTGATGGCGCTAGGCGCTGCGTTCGACCTGCTGCCAGCCGATCCTAATTGGCGGCTGATTGCTTTCGGATTACTCGGGTCTACCTTTTTTTGGTTGGTCGGATTGCCAGCAACGGCGAGTCCTCTTCCAAAAATGCGATCGAACCGGCGCCAAAATCGATCGATGAGTTAGACTGTGATCCAGTCCGCTGCTTTAAGGCGTGTATCAAGAAGTTCAGACGACGCCTAGCCGGCGATATTTGACTAAAGAGGCGCGACCTTATTCGACTATCTCGCCCGCATTCGTTGCGCGCGTCCATTGTTGACCAACTATACTTGTCGCTTTTCGCCGTGATGGAAAAGGGAGGCTCGCCGCCCGCGCGGCCGGTTGCTATCATCGCTTGCAACCAGACCCCGAACAGGAGCGCCGAAGACATGTCGCCCGCCGCCATCGTCGCCGACTACCTGCCCCTTGCGATCCTGATTTTCCTCGTCCTCGTCGCGTCGAGCGGTATCAAGGTCGTCCCGCAGTCGCACGAATACATCGTCGAGCAGTTCGGCAAATACGTCTCGACGCTGCGCGCCGGTCTCAATTTCATCGTGCCGGTGCTCTATCGCGTGTCCGCGAAGGTGAGCATCCTCGAGCGCCAGCTCGAGCCCCAGCAGATCAGCGTCATCACCAAGGACAACGTCGAGATCCACCTGACGACAGCCGTGTTCTTCCGCGTGGTCGACGCGGCCAAGTCGGTCTACCGCATCACGAACGTCGACCAGGCGGTGAAGACGACCGTCACCAGCATCGTGCGCTCGACCGGCGGCCAGATGGAGTTCGACGAGGTTCAGGCCAAGCGCGATTTCATCAACGAGAAGATCAAGGAATCGCTGTCGGAAGCCTGCGCGGTGTGGGGCATCGAGATCACGCGCACCGAGGTGCTCGACGTTTCGGTCGACGCGGCCACGCGCACGGCCATGCAGCAGCAGCTCAATGCCGAGCGCGAGCGACGCGCGGCCGTCACCAAGGCCGAAGGCGACCGGCAGGCGCAGCAGCTCAAGGCCGATGCCGAATTCTACACCGCCCAGAAGCAGGCCGAGGCGCGCCGCGTGCTGGCCGACGCCGAGGCCTACGCGACGCAGGCGGTCGGCCGCGCGATCGAGACGAACGGGCGCGCCGCCATCGATTTCGAATTGCTGAAGCAGCAGATCGGCTCGATCGCGGAACTCGCGAAATCCGGCAACTCGAAGCTGATCGTGATCCCGACGGACGTCACGAAGTCGCTCGGCGGCCTCGCGACGGTGCTGGAGGCGATGAAGGCGAAATGAGCATGCTCGAAGGCGTCTTCGCCGACTATCCCGTGGCGCTGTGGGCGGGGATCGGCGTCACGTTCCTCATCGTCGAGATCCTGCTGCCGATGGGCTTCTTCCTGTCCTTCGCCGCCGCGGGGTTCCTCACCGCGGCGGGCGCCCATTTCGGCGTACTGCCCGAAGGCCTGCTCGCGAAGCTCGTCGTTTTCGCGGCCATCGGCGTCGCCCTCATCGTGCCGATGCGCGCCGTCCTGCGCCGCTACGCCGACCGCACGCCGGACATCAACAAGTACTGAGGGTGGCCGAGCGGTAGATCGTCATGCCCGCACCTCGATGCAGGCATGACGGGCGAATTCAATTGGTGGCGGGGCTTTTCCCGAACAGCCCCGCGATTTTCCGCACGACGAAGCCGACGAATTTCGCGAGCCACCACAGCATCACGCCCATGACGGCGACGCCCACGGCGAGCAGCACGAGGAACGTCGTGGGGTTCGTGGCCGCGAGGAAAAGGCCGCCGACAGCGAGGATGTCTTCCACGATCGAAGCGGCGGCGGCACCGAAGATGGGGATATGCGTGTTGACGACGAGCCGTCCGCTCGCCTTCGTCGCGTGCGTGCCGAGGCTGAGCGCGCCGCCGGCCAGCGCGGCCGCGAGTTTCAGGCCCGCGTCGGCGTCGCCCAGCGTGGCGGCAGCAAGGAACGCGCCCGCCGGCACGCGCACGAAGGTGTGGACGCTGTCCCACAGCGTGTCGACGCCCGGGATCTTGTCGGCGATGAACTGGCCCGCGTAGAGGAGGGCGGCCGTCGCGATGACCGGCATCGAGGCAACCGCATCGAGTTCGTGGGGCAGCGCCACGAGGCCGGTGAGCTTCAGCACACCGAGGACGAGGATTGCCGCGTAGACGTTGATCCCGCTCGCCCACGCGAGCGCGGAGGCAAGCGCGACGATCTGCGCGGTGCCGGCGTCGGGCAACGCTTCAGCGGCCCACGGCGTAGGCCTGCTGCAGGCGGGGCGTGGCCGCCGCCTTCATGAGCTTGCCTTCGCGCTTGGCCGCCGCGTTGCGGCCCAGCGACCAGTCGCCGCCGATCTCGATGTCGTGGCCCTTGGCCTTGAGTGCTTCGACCGTTTCCTTGGGGAAGCGGGCTTCGAGCTGCACCTTGCCGGGCCGCGCCTCGCGCGGGAAGAACGAGTTGGGCCAGTGGTCGGTTTGCAGCATGGGCGCGTCCATCGCGGCCTGCATGTTGAGCTTGTGGTCGACGTGGCGCAGGAAGAACTGCGCGATCCACTGGTCCTGGTTGTCGCCGCCGGGCGAGCCGAAGGCCATCCACGGCTTGCCGTCCTTCATCGCCATCGAGGGCGTCAGCGTCGTGCGCGGGCGCATCTTCGGCGTCAGGCTCGACGGCAGGCCTTCCTGCAGCCAGAACATCTGGCCGCGCGTGCCAAGGCAGAAGCCGAGATCGGGGATCGTGGGCGAGCTCTGCAGCCAGCCGCCCGACGGCGTGCAGGCGACCGTGTTGCCCCAGCGGTCGATGACGTCGAGATGGCAGGTGTCGCCTTCCGCGGGCCCGCGCGCCGCGCGCGCGTTGCGCGCCATCGCCGAGGCGCCGCCGTCGCGGTACGTCTCGCGCGCCAGCGCATCGCTTTCCACGCGCGCGGGCTCGCCGAAGCCGCCCATGCCGGGAATGTGCTTCTTCGTGCCCACGACGTTGAACTTCGGCAGGGCCGGGTTGCGCCCGTCGGGCGTGCCGGGGCGCAGGTCGAAATTCGCCTCGTCGCCGATGAGCTTGCGGCGCTCGACGTTGTACTTCTCCGACAGCATCGTCTTCAGCGGCACGTCGGCGAAGTTCGGGTCGGCGTACCACGCCTCGCGGTCGGCATAGGCGATCTTCGTCGCCTCGATCAGCAGGTGGATGAATTCGGGCCCTGTCGTGTCCATCGAGGGCACGTCGTAGCCCTGCAGCAGCGCCAGCACCTGCAGCAGCACGGGGCCCTGGCTCCACGGGCCCGCCTTGCACACGGTGATGCCGCGATAGTCGTAGGT
Source organism: Tagaea sp. (assembly GCA_041905745.1). Classification (GTDB taxonomy): domain Bacteria; phylum Pseudomonadota; class Alphaproteobacteria; order CACIAM-22H2; family CACIAM-22H2; genus Tagaea. Next base: position 16,368 of record JAYRKO010000007.1, read on the forward strand.
GACGGGATCCTCGACCGGGGCCTGCCATGCGGCCATGTCGTCGGCCGACAGCACGCCCTTATGGCGCTTGCCGGACACGTCCATGATCTCGTTCGTACGGCAGAACTTGTCGATCGCCTCGGCGACGAAGCCCTTGTAGTAGGCGTTGCGCGCCTTCTCGATCTGCGCTTCGCGGTCGGGCCCGGCGGAGGCACCCTCGGCCAGCAGGCGCTGGAGCGTGTCGGCAAGCTTGGGGCTGGTGAAGAGCGTGCCGGCGACCGGCACGTTGCCGCCCGGCATCCACGTGGCGGCCGAGCTCTTCCATTCCGTCTTGAAGATTTCCGAGACCGACTGCACCGCGCCGCACACGCCCGGCAGCAGCGGGAAGCCGTCGCGCGCGTAGCCG
>JAYRKO010000454.1:0-2902 GCA_041905745.1 Tagaea sp.
ACGACGTATTTCTGGAACTGGACGAGACCGAGCGTCAGCGCCATCGACAGCGCCATGACGACGAGGCCGACCGAGCCATTGTCGACGGGAATCGGCGCGGCCAGCCGGTGCACCGCTTCCGACAGCAGCAGCAGCGCCGACCCGGCGATGAACGCCGACTGGACAAGGCCGGCGATCGCTTCCGCCTTGCCGTGACCGAAGCGGTGCTCCTCGTCGGCCGGCGTCAACGCGTGTCGCACCGCGACGAGATTGACGAGGGAGGCCGCCGCATCGAGCAGCGAGTCGAGCAGGCTCGACAGGACCGAGACGGAGTCCGTAAGGATCCAGGCGAGCGTCTTCGCCGCGATCAGCACGCAGGCGACGGCGACGGACGCGTAGGTCGCCTGGCGCATCAGCCGGGCGCGCGTTTCGACGTCGACCGCGATTTCGATCGGGGCCATGGCGATCAGGGATAGAGCCGGTGGGTGGACCAGCCCGAACCGGTCCGTTCGTAGACCACGCGTTCGTGCAGGCGGAACGGCCGGTCGTGCCAGAACTCGATCGCGCGCGGGACGACGCGGAAGCCCGACCAGTGCGGCGGCCGTGGGACCGAACCGATGGCGAATTTGAGGCCGAATTCCGCGACCCGCTTCTCCAGTTCGAAACGACCCGCGAGCGGACGCGACTGGGTCGACGCCCACGCACCGATCTGGCTGCCGCGCGGGCGCGTGGCGAAGTATTCGTCGGCCTCCGCATCGGTGACCGTTTCAACCGCGCCCTGGATCCGGACCTGTCGGCGCAGCGACTTCCAGTGGAAAAGCAGGGCCGCTTGCGGGTGGGCGCGCAGCTCGGTGCCCTTCCGGCTGTCGAAATTCGTATAGAAGACGAAACCGCGCGCGTCGTAGCCCTTGAGCAGGACCATACGCAGCGACGGCATGCCGTCCGGCCCGACGCTGGCCACGGCCATCGCGTTGGGATCGTTGGGTTCGCTCTTCTCCGCCTCGGCCAACCATTCGCCGAAACGCACGAGCGGATCGGTCGCGGGGTCGAGTTCGGGAGCGGGCTTGGCAACGTCGTCCATGCCGCCTAGATAGACCTTCGGACGGGCTGCTCCAAGTGCGGCGTATGCCGGGAATAGACCGCCAGGTCGCGTCGTTGTGAAGTTGCGGGCGGTTCGCAAGCGCCGTCCGCGCGAATCGATTGCAGAGGGTCCAAAAAATGCGCGCTCTCAAGATTTTGTCGGTAGCCGGCCTTTCGCTCGCTCTGGTGGCGTGCCAGGACACGGGCACCAAGGAAGGTTTCGGCACGGTGCTGGGCGGCATCGGCGGCGCCGTCGCCGGTGCGCAGTTCGGCAAGGGCAACGGCCAGTTGGTCGGCACGGCGGTGGGCGCGCTCGCGGGCGCGTTCCTCGGCCGGGAGGTCGGCAAGTCGCTTGACCGCGCCGATCAGACGCAGATGCAGCGCGCCACCCAGCGCGCCGAGACGGCGCCGGTCGGCCAGCAGATCACCTGGTCGAACCCCGACTCGGGCAATTCCGGCACCGTGACGCCGGTGCGCGAAGGCCGCGACAATACCGGCAATACCTGCCGCGAATACCAGTCGACCGTCACGGTCGGCGGCAAGACCGAGCAGGCCTATGGCACGGCCTGCCGCCAGCCCGACGGAAGCTGGAAAATCGTGAACTGACGGGCCGCAGCGGCGGCCGGACGTCCGGAGCCCCGTCCCCGCCGACCGCGGGGGCGGGGCTTCGTCGTTGAATGCGCGGATGGTTCGTGTAGGATGCCCGCGAATTTCGCGAACGCTAACACGGACTTATCGCACATGAATCAATCGCACGGTCTGATGGCGGGCAAGCGCGGTCTGGTGATGGGTGTCGCCAACGACCGGTCGATCGCATGGGGCATCGCCAAGGCGGTCGCAGCGCAGGGCGCCGAACTGGCCTTCACCTACCAAGGTGAAGCGCTGGAAAAGCGTGTGCGCCCCCTCGCCGACCAGATCGGCGCCAAGAAAGTCGTCGCGGCCGACGTGACGGACTCCGCCTCGCTCGACGCCGCCTTCGACGAACTGAAGCGCGACTGGGGCACGCTCGATTTCGTCGTCCACGCCATCGCCTATTCGGACAAGGACCAGCTCAAGGGCAAATACGTCGATACGACGCGCGACAATTTCCTCAATTCGATGGACATCTCGTGCTTCTCGTTCACCGACGTGTGCCGGCGCGCGGCCCCGCTGATGACCAACGGCGGATCGCTGCTGACGCTCACCTACATCGGCGCCGAGCGCGTCATGCCGCACTACAACGTCATGGGCGTCGCGAAAGCGGCCCTCGAAGCGTCGGTGCGCTACCTCGCCGCCGATCTCGGCCCGCAAAACGTGCGCGTCAACGCGATCTCCGCCGGCCCGATCAAGACGCTGGCGGCTTCCGGCATCGGCGATTTCCGCTACATCCTGAAATGGAACGAACTCAACGCGCCTGTCCGCCGCAACGTGACGATCGACGAAGTCGGCAATTCAGGGCTTTATCTGCTGTCCGATCTGGGCGCGGGCGTGACCGGCGAGACGATCCACGTCGACAACGGCTACCACGTTGTCGGCATGATGGCGACCGACGCGGCCGGCGGCATTTCCGAGCTTCTTTCCGGCTTCGCCAAGAAGGGCTGATGAGCCACAACGCGTCCGGCACGCTGCTCCGCTTCACGACCTGGGGCGAAAGTCACGGCCCCGCCATCGGCGTGGTCGTCGACGGCGTGCCGCCGCGCCTGCCGCTCGACGAAGCCTACATCCAGGCGTTCCTCGACAAGCGCAAGCCCGGCCAGAACCGCTTCGTGACCCAGCGCCGCGAACCCGACCGGGTCGAGATCCTGTCCGGCGTTTTCGAAGGCAAGACGACCGGCACGCCGGTTTCGCTCCTGATCCGCAACGA